>JAEWJV010000561.1 GCA_023386395.1 Bacteroidota bacterium | reverse complement strand
GAATAACATTGGCCAGCAGGTCATGCGAAATTTCAATGTTGTTGATATCGTTCCTGTTTACAATTTGTATAATGCGGTCGTTAATAAGGCCGGTAATTACACGCTCCGGCACATTTTTAAATTCGTTGGAGTTTATGGGTTTGAGCAGGCGATAACCTTCTTCACTCACAAGATTTTTTTCCAGTAAATCGCCAATATCTTTATTATACCAGCGCCGGTATTTCTTTATGGTACTGTTATAATAATCATTTAATATGGTTTCAACTTTTGTATTATCAATTAATTCTTTTGAAATAGCAGCTTGTTTGGTGGCTATTCTTTTTTCATTTACCTGGTAGCAAAACAGGCTTAGTATATAAGGCTCAAAATCTTTTTGTTCCCAGTTTATTTCGTTTGTGTCATCGTCCGTATTGCCTGTTTCAGCTTTGTTGTTTGTTTCAGCTTTTATTTTCTTAGGAATGATCTTTTTTAAAAGATGCACGGCTGTAGCTTCATCTATTAAATGTCTGGCAGGCTTATAAACGGCGTCAAAAGCTTCTTTACCCCGTAACTGTACAATGCGGTAACGCATCTTGTTTAATGAAGGAATAAGCTTGCTTAAATCTTCAAGCGGTGCTAGAAAATCTTCGCGCAGGCTTATTATAACCCGGCAATTATTCTGGGCATCTGAAGCAGTAAGTGTTTTATAATTATCGGCATTTTTTAATTCATCAGGCATCCTGTTTTCAATAAGATCTGATATTTCTTTTGCAAGTTCATCAGCCTGGTTTTTATTGTTTTTCCCAAACTTGAAATATTCTTCAAACTGATCCAGTATTAATACAGGAATTACAGCGCCGCCGGTATAATTGGCTTCACGAAAAAATTGCCATAATGTGGTGTTTTCCGGGTAAGTGAAATCTTTATAAATATATTTTTTTACTTCAGCTTCAATTATATTCCGTGTATAGATAAGCGGGTTAATATTTGCATCGGAAAAGGGAATACGCAGCAAAATGGGCAGGTAAAAATTTTCGCGCAGCTTGGGTATAAGGCCGGCATTTATCAGCGAACTTTTGCCGATGCCTGATGTGCCGAATATAACGGTGAGCGTATTGTTTTTAAGCAGGCTGAATATTTCATTTACCGGCTTGCCTCTTCCAAAAAACAAATTCTTTTGCTCCTCCGTAAAAGTATGCATGCCGCGATAGGGGCGCTGTTCCATATAAGTATCGTTTGTGCTTACGCTGTGGCTAATTGTTAACTGGTGTAAGATTATTTCTTGTTATAAATGATTCAACAAAAGCGTTGAGCGCTTCCCTGCTTGTGTCTGGTATTTTTTCCATGCCGATGCCATCAAAATAAGTTTCATAAACCGACATGTTTATAGCATCTGTTCCTATAGTATATGGCTTTATGAAAGTGGTTGTAGCCGCTGCATCTTCACCTGCCATTCTCCTGAAACCGGCAAGTGTCCATTCCTTATACACATATCGTTTTACGTCAATAGGATCTTTTACAGAACGCGCCGTGATTACAGGCAGAAAAAAATCGCAGTTTTGAATTTCCGGTTTAATAACATTGTTGAAATTGGTTCCTGAAAAAATTTCATTGCCATCAAAAAATACAGGCACCCCTTTTTCAGCAAAAGCATTGTTAAGCAATTGGGCTATATTTTTATCCTCGCTAATAAAACTTATAAAAACTTTTTCTTTATAACGCTGCACAATATTTTCCGGGTTGTTTTGTATGGTATTGTACAAAGCCTGTACAAACTCACCCGGCGATTTGAATGTTTCTTCGTTTTGCGTAATTACTTGTCCCTGGTATTGCTGTAAAAAATTTTCAAATTCAATCCTGCTTAAAGTGCCTGCATCTGAAATAAGTTTTTGGTTTGATTGCGTATAACGTTCAGCTGCAATAAGCCTTATTAAAAAGCGCATCAGCCAGTCGGGAAAACTGCTGCCGATTATAAGCAGGTTGTTTTCCCGCAGCAGGTTAAACAAAATGTTGAAAGCAGATTGCTGCGTGGTGCTTTCCTGCTGCAGCTTTACGAACATCTCAATATAATTTTCATCGGTTACAGCACAATCGTTATAAGGCGCTTTTACTATGCTCCCAAAAATATTGAACACAATAGGTTCAAAAGCGGAAGGCTCTTTTATAACAACATTGTTGTTTTTGCTTTCCAGCAACTGCGCAGCAATAAACTGTGGTTTGCGGTCGGGTATCCTGGCAAAGGCATCCGCCAGGAAATTATCAGGCCCCGTATTTATATAAATCCGGAAATCCCTTATTGATGCCAGTTTTTCATAATCATCCAGCAACTTTTCCGTGCTTAGCTGCTGGTATTCATCATGCAGCATTTTATAGCGTGTGGCTTCTGCAAATTTCGATTTAAGAAATACGCAATTCAGGTTCAGCATGCTGTTATCTAAATAATTCAGCCCGAATTTATCTGCCATCCTCAGGGCAAGATATTCGTTTAAAGTAAGCGTAACATCTGCGTTTTTTTCGATAGCATCTTTTAAAACGGTTATGTTGCCGGCGAATTTATTGTGCGGATCTACACGGTTTACCGGCACTTTCACCTTGCAGAAACCGCTGCCGATAACCGGTACAATAAGGCCGGAAGAAATGATGCTTGTGAGGTCCTGTATTTCCATAATATTAGCGGGATATTACTCTAAAAATAATCATTTTTATTATTCGTTTTAAACGAAGAGAATGTAACAGCGTGAACAAATTTTTCGAAGGTATTTTGCATGTGACGGCATATTGTTAAACGACAGTTTATTTGTAGTATTCAATCTATCTTAGCTTTTTAAAACCGTTGCAGCAACATAAAATGTAAGTATGATCTATTCCTTTAAAGGCTTTACACCTGTTATTGATGATACATCGTTTATACATCCGCAGGCTTGTGTTACGGGCAATGTGATTATCGGGAAGTATGTGTATGTTGGCCCCGGCGCTGCACTGCGTGGCGATTGGGGCAGGGTTATTGTTGAAGATGGGTGCAACATACAGGAGAATTGCGTGCTGCATATATTTCCCGGCGCTGCTGTTTGGCTGAAAGAAGCGGCGCACATTGGTCATGGCGCTGTAATTCATGGCGCAACGATTGGCAGAAACTGCTTGATTGGAATGAACAGTGTGGTTATGGACAATGTGGAACTGGGCGATGAATGCATTGTGGGCGCTCTGAGTTTGATAAAGGCTGATGAAAAGATTGCGAAACGCAGTTTGCTGGCGGGTAATCCTGCAAAAATTATTAAGGAAGTGAGTGATGAAATGATAGCCTGGAAAACAAAAGGCACGCAGTTATACCAGCAATTGCCGGAAGAAATGAAAGCGCATTGGAATGTCTGTGAACCATTGAATGAAATACCGGAATTTCAGCCTTCACAGGAATTTTTATATGAAACCTGGAATAAGATAAAAAGAAATAAAATTCAATGATAGTAGAAAGAAAAATTATCTTTTTCTGTAGTCTGAAATTAAGGTTGTCTTAATTGCTTATAATCGATTTAGTATGGTTTTTATAAATCTTAAAGCGAATTTCAGAACAAGCACAGCAAGAATGACCAGGATTGTAAGTTCGAAAAAAGATAAATTACCCATAAAAATAATTTTATTGTAGGAGAGCTATTATAAAGATAGCCAATTCTAAAAATAATACTGAATAAAACGAACAAAATTCAATGAAAGGCTATTTAATATTCATTCTTATAACAGCAATTATGGCTACCGGTTGCAGTGCACAAAAAAATATGCTCGCAGAAAACGTAAATGCTTCTGCGAAAAAGCAAACAATTGAAGATGATGTATTGCAAAAACTGCAGTCAGAAAGCGATCTTGTAATTGCTTATGCTTATGAAAATTTTGCATGGGTGAAATCAATGAACTATTTTATATTAACCCAACATAACAATGAGTGGAAAGCTTACCGCTACTATAAAAATATGATGCCGAACAATACAGGTACGCCAACAAGCCTGACGCCTGTTCAGGCAGACAAAGCAGCCTGTGATAGCTTATTAAATTATATGGAGGAAAATAAAGCATGGACGATTTCCGGCGATGGAGAGAAAGGTTATTGTGCAGATGGCAATAAAGACTGCAATATTTATGATGCGGCCGGCAACCGTTTATGGATCATTACAAAGGATGCAGCTATCAATCCCGGTTATTATGCTGCAGAATTCTATGAAGAATGCTGCCCTGAAAAACAACGTGGTTTATTTGTTTCAATAGGGAAGAAAATTCAGGCTATCGCTGGTGATGATAATGCAGCAGAGTAAAAAGTAAATCTGTGGCTAAAACAAACCCGTTAACTCCAAATAAAAAGGACGGAAAAATTGTAGAGAAATTTCATGTACACTATAAATAAAATTGCTTCAATATTAAATGCTGATTCGAAAATTGCAGCAGGAAATTGTGTAATTGAACAATTATTAACCGATAGCCGCCGGCTTATTTTTCCATCAACCACTTTATTTTTTGCGCTTGTAACGCAAAGAAGAGATGCGCATAATTATATAGGAGAAATGTATGAGCGTGGCGTGCGCAGCTTTGTTGCCCAGCATGGTTTCGATACAACTCCGTTTGCAGATGCCAATTTTATTTTTACAGATGATACATTAGCTGCTTTGCAAACACTGGCGGCTTATCATCGCAAACAATTTCATTATCCTGTAATTGCTATTACAGGCAGCAATGGAAAAACAATTGTGAAAGAATGGCTGTATCAATTGCTTTCTCCCGATTATAATATTGTAAGAAGCCCGCGCAGCTATAACTCTCAGCTTGGCGTTGCATTAAGTGTTTGGCAAATGAATGCTGATAATAATCTTGCCATTTTTGAGGCAGGTATTTCAATGCCCGGTGAAATGGAAAAGCTTGAAAGTGTTATTCAGCCAACAACCGGCATTCTTACCAATATTGGCAGTGCCCACGATGAAAATTTTATTTCAGCGGCACAAAAAACAGAAGAAAAGTGTAAACTTTTTAAACATTGTGAAACGGTTATTGCTGATGGCGATAATAGTTCTGTTGTTGAAATTATCCGGAAAAATTCAAAGGCAGGTATTATTACATGGGGCAATAATGAAAGCAATACTATTCAGATATTTTCCCGCCAAAAAAATGAAGATAATGTTGTTATTGAATTAAAATATAACAATGCAGTTTACCGGTTTAATATTCCTTTCACCGACGATGCTTCTGTTCAAAATATTGAAACATGTATAGCTGTTCTGTTAAGCTTAAATATTCAGGCGGATATTATTAATGAACGGCTGCAGCAATTGCAACCGGTTGATATGCGGCTGCAGTTGATTCCTGCCATTAATAACTGCGCATTGATTAATGACAGTTATAGTTTTGATACGGCTTCATTTGCCGTTGCACTCGATTTTATGCGGCAGCAAAACCAGTTTGCACATAAAACAGTAATTCTTTCAGATGTGCCCGGCGCTAACAACGGCGCTTACGCTGACATAATTTTTATGCTGAAAGCAAGGAATATCAACAGCGCTATTGTAATTGGTGAGCAATGGAAAACGTATTTTCCTTTTCTGAAAGAAGCTGTTGATGATGTTTATTATTATACTTCCACGAATGAATTTCTTAACCAGTTTTCGACGAGTTTTTTTCGTAACCAGGTTATACTGTTAAAGGGTGCAAGAAGATTTGGTTTTGAAAATATTGCTGCAATGCTTCAGCAGAAAGTGCATAGAACAGTGATGGAAATAAACCTTACGGCTGTTATTCATAATGTAAATGAATACAGGAAAATGCTGAAGCCTGGTGTTAAGATAATGGCAATGGTGAAAGCTTCCGGTTATGGCAGCGGCAGTGCTGAAATTGCCAATGCGCTTCAATACCATAAAGTTGATTACCTGGCAGTTGCTTATCCTGATGAAGGCGTGGAACTGCGCCGGGCAAATATTCGCCTGCCTGTAATGATTATGAATGTGGATGAAGAAGCTTTTGAGCAGGTAATACAATACAATCTTGAACCGGAAATTTATTCTGTTGGCATTCTTAAAAAGTTTGATGCTTTTCTTAACAGGCAGGGTTTGCAATATTATCCGGTGCATATAAAAATTGATACAGGCATGCACCGGCTTGGTTTTGGTGAAGATGAATTGGATGATTTAATTGAAATATTAAAAACTGGCAATCGCCTTGTTGTAAAGTCCGTGTTTAGCCATTTGGTGGCAAGCGAAGATGCTGCGGAAGATGCATTCAGTTTTAAACAGGCTGAACGGTTAGAAAGCGCATGCAACCAGCTGGAAGCCGCACTTCATTATTCCTTCATTAAACATATTTCTAATTCTGCGGCAAGCATTCGCTTCCCGCAACTGCAGTTTGATATGATACGCCTCGGCATTGGCTTATATGGTATCGACAGCAGTAATAGCCATGTACTTTCTTTACAGCCGGCAGTAACGCTTAAAACAACTGTTGCTCAATTAAGAAAACTGGAAGCAGGCGATACAGTAGGTTATAACCGTCGCGGCAAAATAAATGTTGATTCAATTGTTGCAACATTAAGAATTGGTTATGCAGATGGCTTTCGCCGTGCATTAAGTAATAGTGTAGGCAAAGTATTTATAAGAGGAAAATATGCACCTGTTGTTGGGTCTGTTGCAATGGATATGACGATGGTTGATGTTACCGGTATTAATGATGTTGAAGAAGGGGATGAGGTTGAAATATTTGGGAATAATATAAGTATAAGTGAACTGGCTAAAAATTGCAACACCATTCCTTATGAAATCTTAACAGGCATAAGCAACAGGGTGAAAAGAATTTATATTGAAGAGTAAGTATTAATTTGGCTGTATTTATTAACCATACCATATAACTCATTGCTGTATGAAATGTTCTATTGTAACCTGCTTGTTTTTTATAATCGCTTTTCAATTACAAGCACAGCCCGTACAGCAGCATGGCGCTTTGCATGTAAATGGCGTGCAGTTAGCTGACAGCCATAACCAGCCTGTTGTTCTGCGCGGAATGAGTTTTGGCTGGAGTTGTTTTCATCCACGGTTTTATACTGCGGGGAGTGTGCATACACTCGCTACAGATTGGCATTGCAATGTTGTAAGGGCTGCGTTAGGCATTGAACCAAAGAATGGTTATAAAGAAGATTCGGCAACGCAGATACAACTTATCCGGAATGTGGTTGAAGCTTGTATAAAAGAAGGTGTTTATGTTATTATCGACTGGCACAGCCACAACATTAATTTAAAAGAAGCCAAGGCTTTTTTTACAACAATGGCTAAAGATTACGGCAGTAATCCTAATATTATTTATGAATTGTATAATGAGCCCGATTATGAAACCTGGGATGAAGTGAAAGCCTATTCAGCAGAATTAATTTCAACCATAAGAAAAATTGATCCGGATAATATTATATTAGTTGGCAACCCGCATTGGGACCAGGATATTAATCTTGTTGCAGATAATCCTTTGAAAGATGTTTCCAATATTATGTACACCGTGCACTTTTATGCGGCCACGCATAAACAATGGTTACGTGACCGTTGTGCCGCTGCGCTGGCCAAAGGTATTCCCATCTTTATTTCAGAGTCCGCGGGCATGGAAGCTACCGGTAATGGCCCGTTAAATGATGAAGAATGGCAACACTGGATTGAATGGTGCGAACAGCATAAAATAAGCTGGCTCGTATGGTCTGTTTCTGATAAAGATGAAACCTGCTCTGTGCTTCAAAAATCTGCATCATCCAATGGCGGATGGAAAGTTGAAGATTTAAAAGAGTCAGGTATTAAATCGCGGGATTATATCCGTAAATATAATCCTTAAAGCAGTTTGCTTGCTTCCGCTATTTATTCCTGGTCCACATCGGTATTGGTTTTAGGTTTATTAACAGTTTTTTCTTTTTTGGAAGAAGCGCTGACAGGCTTGCTTTTGCCTTCTTTTTTGTTGCGTACATTTTTACCTTCTTCAACAGTCTTCTTGTTTTCCCTGGTGCTCATGGTTATTGTATTTTTTACACGATTCAACTCAATATCTATGCCGTTGAAGTTTTCATAACATATATGTAAATCAACAATATTGAAGTGTGCCCGCTTTACATATTGGTATGCATATTGTCACATTAATATTGTTTTACAATAGTGTTGCCTCCGTATAAATGAAGCAGCCTTTTTAAGTAAAACTAATGTGGATTTAGAGCTACAAAATGATTAAGCCATTAAATATATTGTTGATTGATGATAGCGTAAAAACCCAGGACATGTTTGGGTTTGCACTTAACGATTTGCAAATTAATTATTCCTGCCGCTTCGCACAGAATCTTGATCAGGCAATAAATTCACTGCGGCTTATGCCGGCGGATTTCATATTTGTAGATGTAAATATGCCTGCATTAAATAGTTTCCACACCATTAAACGGATTATTAAAGCGCGGTTTATTCATGATGCTACGGTTATTATTTATACCGATCATAATGAAAGCGAACTTTGTAAGAGGGCAATGAAACTTGGCGTGATGCTGGCGCTTAAAAAAAAGAATGAAATTTTTGAATTAATAGCCGATTTGAAAAATATTTTGTTTAGACATGATAAACTTACAGCCGGCCAAATAATTATCTGACAATTGTATCACCTTGCAGTAATAAATACCTGGTATGTTCAAAAAATTGCGCACCGTAATTTATCACGTTGCTGATATCCAGAAGGCAAAACAATGGTACATGGATGTTACCGGCGTTCAGCCCTGTTTTGACGAATCTTTTTATGTAGGCTTCGATATTAATGGTTGCGAACTAGGCCTTGATCCCGATATGACAAATATTGATGAAGGCAATATGGCCATAGCTTATTGGTCTGTTGACGATATTGAAGCCGCCATAAAACAATTAACACAGCAGGGCGCTACCGTTGTACTGGATATAGCCGGCGTTGGCGAAGGCATTAAAATGGCTGTTGTACATGATCCGTTCGGTAATGCGGTTGGCCTGATTGAAGAACAGCAAAGACAAGATTAAATTCCGAAAAATAGTTCCCTAAACCAATTCAATGCTTCTTCTTATGCCAACTTCCTCAAGAAAAATTGTATCGTGTGATACAATAATCAAGGTTCCCTTATACTGATTGATGGCTGTTGTTAAAATTTCAATGTTTTGAATATCGAGGTTATTGGTAGGTTCATCTAAAATTATCATATCAGGCGCCTCATTAGCGATAGTCAAACAGCAAAGCATTAAACGCATGCTTTCGCCGCCGCTTAAACCGGCACAGGACTTATCCCATGATGTTTTTGTAAATAAAAAACGGTTTAACCTGTTCTTTATTTCATGTTCCTGCAATGCTCCATTATTAAACTGTTCGGCCTGCCCATATACGCTGAGCCCATTATTAATTAAAGAATAATCCTGGTCTATATAAACAGCATTGTTAATGGCGCTGTAAACTGATCCTTTGCCGGCTTTTATACTGTTCAGTATTATTTTGATCAATGTTGTTTTGCCCGAACCGTTTTTGCCTTTTAATGCAATGCGCTCACCACTTCTAATTTCAAAATTCAAATCATGCCGCCATAACAAAGCATCATCATAGCCGAAATTAATATCTTCTGCCCTGAATAAAATTTTGCCCTTATGCAATAATGCATCATCAAAACCAAACCGCATTGTGTCTATATCCGGTAAGGCTTTCCGCAATGCCTGCAATTCCTCTTCAATGGAGGCAGTTTTTGCCGCATGCACGCCTTTAAGTTTCGATGTGCTTTTTTCTGCATTGTTTCTAAAGCTGTTCATCACAATTGTGGGCAGGCCTGCTTTCTCTTGTTTCCTTTTTCCACGGGCATTCAGTTTCTGCTGCCGTTCTATGGTTTCGCGTTCTTTTTCTCTTGCTTTACGCAACGATTTTTCTTTATCCTGTACATCTTCATTCAGTGCCTGTAATTCCAGCTTTTTTTGTTCAGCATAAAAATTGTAATTACCACCGTAAACATTAATACCGTTAGTCGTAAGCTCATAAACAGTATTAAGTTTGTTAAGCAGTTTCCGGTCGTGGCTTATTATTAATAATGTTGAAGTTGAAGATTCAATAAAATCATATAATAATACTCTGCCTGCTGTGTCTAAATGATTGCTGGGTTCATCCAGCAAAATAAACTCCGGATTGTTTACATAAATGCCCGCCAGCAGCACGCGCATTTTTTGCCCGCCGCTTAAAGTGCTCATCCCTTGTTGGAGACAGATTTCATCTATCTGCCAGTAATGCAATGCTTCACAGCAGCGTTCTTCAATCGTCCAGTCATCATTCAATACCGAATAATTAACATCCGATGTGTCACCATTTAATATTTGCTGCAGTGCATTTAATTTATCGGCAGCCTGTAATGCCTGTGCAACGGTAAGATGATCATACTGGCCAAAAACCTGCGGCACATAATAAGGTTTTACATCTGTTTGAATAGATCCTTCAGATGAAGACAACAGGCCGGCAATGATTTTTAAAAGGGTTGATTTACCAACGCCGTTGTTGCCAAGCAGCGCAACTTTATTGCCTGTTGAAATATTCAGGTTAATGTTATCGAACAATAAATTTTTATCGGGATGTATGTAAGAGAGGTTGTTTAGAATAAGCATTTTCTTCTTTTAAAATTGATGAAATTGATATGCATTCAGCACATCGTTACATGTAATTTCTTAAAGAAGCTTATTCTACATTTTATATCGTTTTTTGAAAGAGTTGCAAATATACAAAAGGTTTCCGCAGATGACATATCACCGCAGGAAACATCAAAAAGCCATCTGCACAATCAGCCGGATATTTTCTTATGCCAGAATATATACGATACAATGCCAGGTATTATCCATGCAAGCATGGTAAGGATCATTGGATCAAATTTTCCCGCACTTGCCACACCTGAATAAACGGCGCCGGTAAGATCGAAAAATAGACCTGCATAAGCCCATTCTTTCAACGTTTTGTTTAAGCCGGGTATTAAGATAGCAATAGATCCAAGCAATTTGGCAACGCTTATAAATTGTATGAAGTAAATTGGATAACCCAGCCAGTCGTGAAAAATTTGTATAGTTTGCTGGGTGGGTTCAATGCCGCCAGCAGCAGAAAAGATCATAAGTCCTGAAAAAAGAATGGTAGATACCCAATAAATGAGATTGGTGCTTTTCGTTGTCATGTTATTTGGTTATTGATTTAGATATTTGGTTATGCGCTGATTAAAGCTTCGGTTGTTTATGCGAACTTAGTAAAAATTGTATTATTATGCCAGGTATAAAAGTAATTATAACAGGTGCAACCGGAATGGTTGGCGAAGGTGTTTTGTTTGAATGTTTGCAAAACACAACAGTTGCTGAAGTGCTCATTATTAACCGCAGGCATTATGAAATGCAGCATCCCAAACTAAAAGAATTATTAGTGCCCGATTTTTTTAAACTGGATGCATACGCAGATAAAATACAAGGTTATGACGCCTGTTTCTTTTGCGCCGGCGTTACATCGGTAGGCAAGAAAGAACCTGAATACACCAGGCTCACTTATGATACAACACTGGCTTTCGCAAAAACGATGTTGCAGCATAATAATAACATGGTGTTTACATACGTTTCCGGCAGTCATACCGACAGTACGGAACAGGGCCGCTTAATGTGGGCGCGTGTAAAAGGCAAAACAGAAAACGACCTGGCAAAACTTGGCTTTAAAGCAGAATATAATTTCCGGCCCGGTGTAATGCTGCCATTTGAAGGCCAGCGCAACTGGAGAAGTGCGTATAAATTTCTTGCAAAAATTATAAGGTTGTTTGCGCCGAAAAGCATTTTAACCATGCACCAGGTGGGCAAAGCCATGATTAATTGTGTTACGGTTGGCTATGATAAAAATGTTTTAGAGATAAGTGATATAAGTCAACTGGCACAGGCCTGGGCTGTCAATAAAAAATCCTATTGAATTGATTCTGCAGGCGCGTGTCCTCTCCAGCCTTCTAAAATTTGAATATGCTTCTGTCAGCCGTTATTAAAATTTCAGTTTAATTTGTAACAGTCTAAAAAATCAAAACATAATTTCTATGAAAAGATGCATGCTGCTTTTAATGTTATTTATTGCAACAGCAATTTCGGCGCAAACTATAACCGGCTTCTCGGCTAATAGCGCTGCTGCCCAAATTCAAACCGAACAAAAATTTGATGCGGCTTTAAATGCGCAGCATATTGGTTCAACTATAAAACAGCTTTCATCCGTTCCGCATAACCTTGGGTCAAAAGGCAGTAAAGCTGTTGCCGATAGCATTCTCAACCGTTTTAAATCCTATGGCTTTGATGCGCATCTTGAAAAATATACCGTATTGTTTCCAACGCCTAAAACGCGTTTGCTTGAAATGACTGCGCCCACAACTTATAAAGCTTTGCTTAAAGAACCTGCATTGAAAGAAGATGCAACATCAGGCCAGGCAGATCAGTTACCGCCGTACAATGCATGGAGTGCCGACGGCGATGTTACAGCGCCGCTGGTGTTTGTAAATTATGGGCTCCCTTCAGACTATGAAAAACTTGCTGAAATTGGCATTGATGTAAAAGGTAAAATTGTAATTGCAAAATATGGAAGAAGCTGGCGCGGCATTAAGCCAAAAGTGGCGCAGGAGCATGGCGCTGCCGGCTGCATTATTTATAGTGATCCCGGTGATGATGGATATGCAAGAGGTGATGTTTATCCCAAAGGCGCTTTCAAAAATGAATATGGTGTGCAGCGGGGCAGCGTAATGGACATGCCTATTTATCCCGGTGATCCTTTAACGCCAAACATTGGCGCCGATAGCGCTGCGGTACGTATTAAAAAAGAAGATGCTGTAAATCTTTTAAAGATACCTGTATTGCCTGTCAGTTATCACGATGCGAAGCCTTTGCTTGAGTCGTTGGAAGGACAGGTTGTACCTGCCGGCTGGCAGGGAGGTTTGCCCTTTACTTATCATATTGGCGATGATAAAACCAAAGTGCATTTAAAGCTTGAATTCAATTGGGATATGGTTCCCTGTTATGATGTTGTTGCCACTATAAAAGGTTCAACCTTTCCCGATGAATGGGTGCTGCGTGGAAACCATCATGATGCGTGGGTGAATGGGGCAGGAGACCCGATAAGCGGGCAGGCGGCTATGCTGGAAGAGGCGAAAGCAATAGGTGAACTTTTAAAAACGGGATGGAAACCTAAGCGCACTATTGTTTACTGTGCATGGGATGGTGAAGAGCCAGCATTACTTGGTTCAACAGAATTTGCTGAAGAGCATGCAAAAGAGTTGCAGCAAAAAGCAATCATTTATATCAACAGCGATGGTAATGGGCGCGGCTTTCTCGGCGCAGGCGGATCGCATGCTTTGCAACCATTGATGGATGAAATTTCAAAAACGGTTATCGATCCGCAAACAAAGGTTTCTGTTTTTGAAAGATGGAAAGCTGCCCGTGCATCAAATGCTTCATCCACCCAGGCAAAAGAAAAAGCATTGAATACAACGAAGCTTGCGTTAAGCGCCCTTGGCAGTGGCTCGGATTATTCGCCATTTCTTCAGCATCTTGGTTTACCTGCGCTTGATCTTGGTTTCGGCGGCGAAGATGCCGGGGGTGAATATCATTCCACATACGATTCGTATGATGATTACCGCCGTTTTAAAGACCCCACTTTCGAATACGGCGTAACATTGGCGCAGGTGGCAGGCCGTGCTGTATTAAGAATGGCTGATGCAGAAGTGTTGCCTTTTGATTTCACAAACCTTTATTCAACAGCCAATGGTTATGCAGCTGAATTAATGAGCACAACCAATGATATGCGTGAAGCAACGGTTATTGAGAATGAATTGCTGAATAAAAATATATACAAACTTGCTTCCGATCCAACCAAAACTTACATTCAGTCAAAGCCAAAAGATGAAGTGCCCTATCTTGATTTCAGCCCCTTGCAGAATGCATTGGCAGCATTTAAAAAAAGTACAGATAGCCTGAGTGTTTTATTTAAGAAAAATGATGTGTCAACGGCTGATAAAAATCTTAATCTTACCCTGGCACACGCAGAACAGCAGTTATTATTTGCAGATGGTTTGCCACGCAGAAGCTGGTATAAACACAGCTTATACGCGCCTGGTTTTTATACAGGATACGGCGTAAAAACACTACCCGGCATTCGGGAAGCCATTGAGCAACGCAACTGGAAAGAAGCACAGCAGGAAATAAATTTAACAGCGCAGGCAATTGACAGGCTGGCGATGTACCTAACTAAAGTATTTTAATTATTAGCCCCAGATGCACAAGTTATCTGTGTATCCG
>JAEWJV010000132.1 GCA_023386395.1 Bacteroidota bacterium | reverse complement strand
GCGTGGAGATAAACGAGGAAGGAATGAAAAAATACGCCATAAAGGATGTGCCTTTTTTTCAATAAATATCCCCTTGTAAAAAATATCCTGATTAAGAAGATTTAAACACCCAATAACGATTTATGCCTGCCGGAAAAAAAACTGTTTACAAGGTCTTTTATGCTATTTCATTCATTTGCATCCTCGTATTTGCATTTACAACGATTAACAAAAATCATGATGTAGCCGGTTGGTTCCTGGCATTTTTCTTTGCAACGCTTGCTATTGCATTCAGGGGAAACCATTTTTTGAAAGGGCTTTCCTATACTGTAATGATAGTTTCTGTTGTAAGTATTGCCATGTATCACCCGCAATATTTCACAACCATTGGCGACTTTAAATTATCGGCTTTAATCATTCCTTTATTGCAGATAATTATGTTTGGCATGGGCACTGAATTAAGCCTGAAAGATTTCGCCAACGTTTTAAAAATGCCGAAAGGTATTATTATCGGCGTTGCGTGTCACTACATCATCATGCCGCTGGTGGGCTTTGCCATTGCAAAGGCATTTAATTTTCCCCCTGAAATTGCTGCAGGTATTATACTCATCGGTTGCTGCCCCAGCGGGCTTGCCTCTAATGTAATGTGCTACCTCGCAAAAGGCAACCTTGCTTTGTCGGTATCTGTCACCACTGTTTCTACTATGTTTGCACCATTTCTAACGCCTTTGCTGATGCAACTGTTAGGCGGAAGTTTTGTGGAAGTACATTTCTGGGATATGGTATGGGATATTACCAAGATCGTTATTATTCCCGTGGTTGCAGGTCTCGCATTTCACTATCTCGTTCATGGTAAATTTCAATGGCTTGATAAAGCCATGCCGCTGGTTTCCATGGCGGGCATCGCATTCATTTTAACGATTATTACAGCCGCAGGGAGGGATAACCTGGTTAAAGTTGGCGCGCTCTTGCTGATAGCAACTTTTCTCCACAATTTAGCCGGCTATTTCCTGGGATACTGGTCCGCCCGTGCATTAAAATTCCAGGAAAGGGATTGCAGGACAATCGCACTGGAAGTGGGCATGCAGAATGCAGGGCTGGCATCGGGACTGGCGCTGTCAATGGGCAAACTGGCCACTGCTGGTTTGGCGCCGGCAATCTTTGGCCCAGTGATGAATGTTACAGGTTCAACACTGGCAAGCTGGTGGCATAATCATCCACCAGATGGCACAACAGTCTCAAAAACAAACATTAAAGAAGAAGTTATTACAATAAAATAGTTATCTATGTCAACGGTCAAAAAAATATTATTCGCTATTGTCATATTTGCTTTTTGCAAACAGGCAGGTGCACAGCAGGTGCAAATAAGTAAAGAACAATTAATTGCTTTAACGCCTTTGTGGAAGGGGGAACGTTTTCCGGATGGACGCCCCAAAGTACCGGACGATATTATGCGGCGCATGAAATCGGTGAGCGTGGAAGAAGCATGGGCCGTTATGAAAAATGCAGGTTACGGCTACCAGGTGGCCGAGGGCTGGCAGGTAATAAATCCCGACAGTGTTTTGGTGGGCCGTGCCGTTACGGCAACCTTTATGCCCGCCCGTCCTGACGTATGGAAAGCTATTGATTCTACAGGTAAAAAAGAAGGCAGGCGCGGGCAAAATACCTGGCCGGTTGATTTGCTGGTGAAAGGCGATGTGTATGTTGCCGACCAGTTTGGCGCTCATCGCAATGGCCCCACTATTGGCGACAATGTGGGCAATGCCATTTATGCAAAATCCGGAAATGGAATCGTGTATGATGGTGCATTAAGAGATGTGGAAGGGCTAAAGGAAATTGGAGGATTTACATCGTATTATACGAGCTACGATCCGTCTTATCATAACCCTCCGGGCGATTTGAATACCATGATCGTTGGCATAAACCAGCCGACCCGCATAAGAACTGTTACCGTAATGCCGGGTGATGTGGTGCTGGGTAAATTGGGTGTGGTTATTTTTATTCCGCCGCACCTGGCTGAAAAAGTCGTTACTACCTCAGAGATTGTACGGTTGAGAGATTTATTTGGACACCAGCGTTTACGTGAAGGAAAGTATACCGCAGGGCAGATTGATGCACGGTGGAGCGACGATATTGAAAAGGATTTTTCCAAATGGCTGAATGAACACATAAATGAACTGCCTGTGGGGAAGGAGCAGATACAGGAATTCCTGAAAGACAGAACGTGGTGATAGTAATAGCCTGGTATAATCATCTTGTTGAACAAAATAAAAATCGTGGGAGTGCCCCGTGAAATTTTTGTGAATTGTATCCCGAGAGATTTCTTCTGTCGTCGAAATGACGTTCGAAGTGTTTTGTTTTTGCAGTTATCTTAAATTTTATACTTCCACCAATTCCCCGTTCACAATGGCAAAAACGTGATCTGTTTTCTTTTTGCTGATCAAGGCCAACCCGCTGAATTTTGAAAAGGCCGGCAATACGCCAAATGCATCATTAAAATAAAAACAGGGAAAGCTTAAATGCTGCCTGCTTTTGCCCCGGATGGAAATGCCGGGGTGCAGGTGGCCGGTAAGAAAATACGCGTCGGCGTGGTCTGTGTGTTTTTCAATATCTGCACAATCATGTGTAAAGGCGAATGTGTTTATACGTAAAGGATTTGCATCAAATACATTGATTTTCGTTTGAATATACCAATCCTTATGCAAAATATCATGGTTACCTTTTACCAGTAAAATTTCGAGTTGCGTGAAATCATTGCGCCATTTTTCAAATAATAAATGTTCTTTATTGGTACGGCTGTGAAAAAAATCGCCCACAACAATTAATTGTTCTGGCTTATAAAATTGCAGGAGATTAAAAAGGCGCTGCAGGTCTTCTATAAAAACATGTTGCGGCATAGGTATACCTGCTTTCCTGAAATGGCCTGTTTTACCAAAATGGCTGTCGCTTAAAATGAGTGTTTTTTGATCTTCCCAAAAAATAGCCCGTTCTGGCGAAAGCCATAAATGCTGTTCCCTGAAATTAAAACAATGCTGCTTCATCTGCTGCTGCAAACATAAATCATCAGTGAAAAACTATTTGTGAAAGTGCGCAGAAAACATCGTTAGGGTTTACATCCTTTTCATGCAGGTATTTGCCTCGTATAAAAAACGTTTTACTCAAATGTATAAAACTTACAGGCCAATTATTTTTTTTGAACAGTTACTTTTGCGCCAAATTGAATTACAGCCATGCAAAAAGATACAGCTATATTTTCCCTCATTCAGAAAGAGCTCGAACGCCAGCGCCGCGGCATTGAATTAATAGCCAGTGAAAATTTTACCAGCCTGCAAACCATGCAGGCCATGGGTAATGTAATGACGAATAAATATGCTGAAGGCTATCC
>JAEWJV010000553.1 GCA_023386395.1 Bacteroidota bacterium | reverse complement strand
CATAACGGGCCTGTAATTACCTACTACTACGATGCGCTCGGCAACCGCATGGGCAAGGTGGTTACAGGCGGCGGTTCCGGCAACGGTGAAACCTGGTATGTGCATGACGCTTCGGGCAATACCATGGCTGTTTATACGGTGAATGATGCTGCGGTTAACAACGGGGCGCTTACCCTTAGCGAACAGGGCATCTATGGCAGCAGCAGGCTGGGAGTTTACAGGCCATCTTTAAACCTGGTTACCTACGACAGGCCACTCATAGGTATTGACCGGGTTGATTCGGGATATTACAGTACATTTACACGTGGTGTAAAGCTCTTTGAATTAACCAATCACCTCGGCAATGTGCTGGCAACAGTTACGGATAAGAAGCTTGGTGTATTTAACGGCAATGGAGTATTCAACCACTATGATGCCGATATTGTAACCGCTACTGATTACTATCCTTTTGGCATGCAGATGCCGGGAAGGACGTTTACGGCTGCAACAAGTAACTATCGCTATGGGTTTAATGGTAAAGAAAAAGATAATGAAGTTAAAGGTGATGGTAACCAATACGATTATGGGTTTAGAATTTATGACCCAAGGGTGGGAAGATTTTTGAGTGTTGACCCCCTAACAAGTAAATTCCCTTTCTTTACTCCATATCAATATGCGGGTGGAAATCCAATAGCTGCTACGGATCTTGACGGTAAGGAATTTGATTGGCTTAGCTGGAAATTAGGGTTTTGGATTGCCAAATCAAAAATAAAAGGTGCAAATGCCGGAAATACTTTTGTAAAGAATCTAAACACCGTTGCAACTTCAAATAATATGGGGCATTTTAATAATAATGATCCTGCAACTATACAACAGCAAGTTGATGACAATAATTTGAAAACATTGCAAGCAAAAGCTAATGCATATAAATCTGTCGTTAATACTGCTAAGTACGCCAGTATAGGTGCTGCGAGCCCATTTGTTATAACAGCAGCTGCGCCTGTATTGCCCGAATTACTTACTGTTGCTGGAACTTCAGAGCTTACATTGTCAGGATACTTAGCACAAAAAACATTAGTTGCAGCCGTAGATGCAGGTGCCCAAAAACTAATAACAGGAAAAGTGGATATTGTAGATGTACTAACAAATTATTTACCTATAAAAGGTGTATATCAAAAATCTTTGTTGACTGCTTTTCAAGCTTCCGTAGATTATAGTACTGAAGACAAATTGCAGGTTGTTGGATTTGGTAAAAAATGGAGTGATGCAGCGATTGATGCATTTGCTTCAGCATCAGTTGATGGCGTTTTCGGCAACTTTAATAAGCAATTAGAAAAAGCTTTTGAAAAGAAGGGTTTGAAAGGTGATAAGCTCATAGAAGCAATTGGAACAGTTGTTAAGTCTGAAGCTGATTTTTTACAATCAACTATTAAAACAGAATTATCGGAACAAACTAAAGAAGCTAAAAATAAAAATGATAAAACCAAAAAATAGTTTTAAAATAAAACTGAAATATGCAACTTTTTGGTAAGATTTTTAATAAGATTGGTTGGAGCGGTATAATATTAATACTCTTTTTTATATGTGTATATGCTTATTCTTTCATAAGAAAAAGTAATAGAACACAAGATGCGGCTTATACAAAAGGGACAAGTTTAGGTGTTAACAAAGGAGTTCGTGGGAGTTTGTACTTATACTACTCTTTTAGAGTAAATAATCAATTGTTTAAAGGAAATGTGACAAATGATTTTTGTAAGAAATGTAATGCTTGTTGCGATAGTGGCAATTCGGTAATTGTAAGATACCAAAGAGATAATCCAAATAATAATGATTTAGTTATAAATATACCAGGCAATACTATTTTAGAAGATGAACAGTAGGATTTATAAGATATAACAGTATGATAAAAAGAGCAGTTTTTATTCTAAAGTTTTTCTTGCCGGCACTAATTATTATCCTATATATCCTTGGAAATATCCATTCTTATTATAAACATCCTGAAGACAATCGTAATCCATTTTTAATGTTATACAGAGGAACTGAATTTTTTTGTCATAACGACTTAACTGAGGTCGAATGGAAAGAGCAACTGGAGAATGATACGCAAGTTGTCTTTAATTTACTTGCGAATGTTGGTACGCATGAAAAAAATAGTTATGAACAAGAAAGAAAAATAAAAGATTTCCATAATCAAATTAAAAATTATCCCAAGGATAAAATTTTATATTTAAAAAAAGGTGGCGCTTTTTATATGGCTTACGATAGTTCGTTAGACAGAGACCTGATGAAAAGAATTATTGGTGATACGATGTATTACACTCCCAACTTTTTATCGGATCGAACAAAAATTTTAATGGACAGTGTTAGCGAATATCAAAAAGTAAATCAATCTAAATCGTTGACGAAAGCTATTAATGAAACATGGGGAGATAAAGACTCCGTTATTGTTTTGAACCCAAATGCAAAAAATATAATTTTAACTAATGATAATAAAGAGATAGAAGAAATGAAAAAAATATATAACGCCCTTTTTAAGGGATTATAAGAAGGGAATGAAATCTTTAATAGTTAAGCCGTTGTAATTATAGCGGATTTTATTTTTCCTTCATTAACTTCTTAATGAGTTCATTTTTTTCTTTGAGCATGCGTTCATAGAGCTTTTTATTTTCTTCATAACTTTCAATCAATTTATCAATTAGATTGAAAGTTGGATAATAATTTACAACGGCTGCATTATTATAATTAGTAACTGTATTGCCGATAACATTTACAGCCGCATCTTCACTAAAATTTTTAATAGCATCAGCGCTAACGCCGAGCGCTTTGGCCACTTTATCGAGCATAGGTGCATCAATAGTTTCTTTTTGTTCAAGGAGGGAAACAGCCTGTTGTGTAATCTCCAGGTCAATAGCCAGGGCGTCCTGCTCAATGCCGAGTATCTCCCTTATGCGTTTCACGTTGTGGCCTTCGTGTATTTTATTTGCAGCTGTCATAAGTACAATGTTACAATATTTTAAGCTTGTAAAATACAAGCGGTTTGCTTGTGCAATACAAAGGTAGGCGGGTTGTTTAAACAAAGGTGCAGGGTAATTTAGAAACTCATGCACCATTATGGCAACGGGCACATTAAAGATATTGCGGGAGTTACACGATTATACACAGGCTTTTGTGGCGGAAGATGTGCTGGGCATAAGCCAGGCCACGTATGCGAGGCTGGAGGCCAGCCCGTTAAAGCTCACCGCAGAACAGGCCCAAAAATTAGCAGCCTTATACAACGTAAGCGCAGAGCACCTGCCGGCAGCAGGCACGCCTGTAATTGTGTTTAAACAGGCAGAAGACAGTAACAGCACCGCACAGCTTGCTGCCACCCTTACAGCCCTGCAAACGCAGAACGAGCTTTTAATACAGCAGAATACAGAACTGGTAAAGCTTATAAAAACATTAAGCCAACAAACAGCGCTGCTTTATGAATAAGCCGCTAAATCATAGCAGTGTAAAAGAAGTGTTTTACCAATACTACCCATCCCTATGCCTGTTTGCCGGGCGTTTGGTAAACAATGAAGAAGCCGCCGCCGATATAACCGAAGACGTGTTTATAAAGCTGTGGCATAAACAACCCGACTTTAGTAAGTATAAAAATATTAAGGCCGTATTATACATAGCCGTAAAAAATGCCTGCTTAAATTATTTGCAGCAGCAAAAACGCAACACGGCCAGACAATATGCCTTTGCTTACTTCAACCAAAATGAAAGCGAAGGTTGCATACAAAATGAGATAATACGCGCAGAGGTCTTGCGGGAAGTATATGCAGCGTTGCAGCAACTGCCAAAGGAGCAAAGGCGCGTAATGCAGCTACTGTTTACAGAAGGGCTGGACAGCAAAGCCGTAGCGGCCAGGCTGAACATCTCCATCCATACGGTAAAGAAGCATAAGCTCAACGGCCTAAAAGCTATAAGAAAAAAGCTTGGCGTGCCGGGCGTTATCATTATAGCGGCGCTGGTGAATGTGTAATGTTCTTTTCGCCACCTATTATTCTTATGATATAATGGGCAATCACCGACAGCATAGGCCCCGCTAAATACACGGTTGATAATGACAACCAGGTGGCTGACAACTATGGCTATGACGCCATCGGAAACCTTATTCGCGACAAGAAGGAAAGCATTGACAGCATTACCTGGAATGTGTATGGAAAAATAAAGGCTATCTATAAACATAACGGGCCTGTTATTACCTATTGGTAGATGCTTTGGGCAACCGCATGGCAGCCAGTTTAACCATCGTAAAGAACTCTATGTTTAGCTTGCCGTTTTCAATCCTGCTGATATCGCTGTGATTGATGCCCCACCGGCGAGAAATAAGATAGAATTTAAGCAATACGATGAAGAAAAATCATGACATTTAAAGACATCGTTCAGCGTGTTTTTAGAGGCAGGGGACGATAGCTGATGATATAAAAAGTTCAGCCATGCGAACCAATTGGCACATATTATAGGCATGTGCTTTTTTTGTAAAGAAACTAAATACTATTTTATTAGATTTTTTATACTATAAAGATAGACATCCGAATTTTTTTTGAAAGCAAATCACAACTATGTGATTTTTTTTTTAAACGGGTTCGAGTCTCGTCAGCTATACCTGATGGTACAGTAATCGAACCCCTTAATTTTTTTAAAAAGACAAAGCGGGCAAATAAGAAGCCGCCCAAAGCCCAGATGGCATCAGAAAGAAGATTAATGAATATGTCTTTTAGAAAATCCATTGATGAAACAAATATAAGAAACCCATGACCCACCGCACAGCACGGCTTGCAGCAAGCCAGCACACAAAGCCGGTGCGATTGCTGCCCTTTTGTGTTGCAGCCGTGCATGAACCGGCGCACACCGGCGACAGTACAGGTATGAAGCGATAGAATAAAACATCAGCAGTTGAACAACCGTCAGCACTAAATCATTAATCAGCATCAGTACAGCTTATCATTTATATTTTTTTGCGCTGCTGTTTTTATTCCTTCACCCTTCATCAATGGGACAAATCGCGTAAAGATTTTTTGAAACTCTTTACCAGCAAGATTTACAAAGGCTGCCTTTTTTCACTGTCCTTTTTGCCTTTAAAAATGAAAAATACTTTTGTGACGGCTTGCCGGGCATAATGGGAGCTACTTAAAAAAGGAGCCCTTATGCCTAATAAAAAACAAAAAAAGAAAGCAGCTAAAACAAAGAGCAGAAATGATGCGAACAAAGAACAAAAGCTATTGTTCTACCTGCAGCTTGCATTAGTTATAATACAACTGTTGGAAGAAATTTTACCGCACATCCTGCATTGCAGGTAATAATTTTTCTTTCACCAGCATTATTATCATCAATCATCAACAGCAATGAATGATTGCATAGATAAAAGCTCAATAGTATTACTACAGATGCCGTGCAATAATTTATTGATGATGATGTGCCAAGCCATTACAGCAGTTGATTGAAAAACAAAAGCCATCGGCGCGCCGCCTGTACTGTAGCTGATAAAGAAGCGTCGGTCATGTGCGCCTACTTTACATAATATGATTATAGGAAAAGCCATGGCATAAAAAATAAAATAACATCATGGCTTTTGCGTCAGCGAATCTATATCTACATGTTATGTAAATGTTGGTAGGCCTTCTGGGCAAGTGTTGATAAGTACTGTTGATAGGTTTTATTGCTTATGCTTTACCGGCAAAATAACTTTGCGAAAAAAAATATTATGGAAGCAATGGATTATGAATTTTTATTACGTCGTGTTTATAACTGCGGCCGTCATGGTGTTAAAGGTGCTGATGCAGACATTTACAGAAGAATGGAGAAAGCAGGATGGCATCTTAACGACCCGCTTTGGGGAAAATCGAAAGAGCAGAAAGAGCATGATTACTACAGTGCTTTTATCCAGGTGAAAAATCATGTTGCAAATGCAATCAGGAAAGGACTTGAACAAATAGATTATAAAGCATCGGTAGAAGAAATTAATGAGCTTAAAATAATGCTTGCAGCTTTAAGAGAACATAATTTTTATGATAAAGAGAAACTGGATGCAATCATTAATGACGCAGACAAAATTTTTAGAAAGCATGGCTTGGAAGGAAGATAAATTTTATTTTGTGGCAAGAGTGAATATTAAAAGCTCTTTGAATTTTTTAAGCTGCAGGTATTAGAAAAGGTGATACCGTTAGAAAAAAGTTGGGTAAGATTATTCAGTCGGCGGCATGACAATGCCGGGACGCTCTTTCACAGCTTTATCAAGCAGTTCTTACAGGTATGGGTTTAACGGTAAAGAAAAAGACAACGAGGTTAAATTAAAGGAGAGGGCAACCAGTATGATTACGGCTTTAGAATATATGACCCAAGGGTTGTAAGGTTTTTATCTGTTGATCCACTTGCTCCTAAGTATCCTGAACTTACTCCATACCAGTTTGCAAGTAATAGTCCGATTTTTGGTATTGATAGAGATGGATTAGAAATGGCAGGATACCATTTAATTTTTGATATTTGGTTGAGATGGAAGTTTGGTGATCCAACTGGAGTGAGAACCTTAAAATCAGGAATAGAACAAAAGGTAGTTATTCAACTCAACAAACTTCGTAACATAACAATGTACCAGAAGGTGTTGAAAAAGACTAGATCATATAAATAACATACAGGCTAATTTAAAAATAGCTGCTGGAACATCGAAAGTTGTTGCGTTTAACATACAAACAAGTTTTGATATCGCATCTTCAGTTGCACCAATCGGCGAAGGAATAGCTGTTAGCCTTATGACCCAAAAGTTGTAAGATTTTTATCTGTTGATCCTTCACAAAAACAATATCCCGAATTAAACCTTACCAATTTGCAGGCAATAGCCTGACTATTATAAAAAGAGGCTGCTTCTTGTTTTTGAAACAGCCTCTTTTGCAGCCAGCATATTTAATTTTTAGATATCCTTCAGAGCTTAGTTTTTAAGAAATTTACCTTTGAAAACTTTATCGCCATTTTCGTTTAAAATAACTACGAAATAAGTTCCGGAACTAAGCATATTAACATTAAAATCGGTATAGGTACCCGTAACCTTTTGCGATAGACGAACCTTCCCATAGATATCAACAATTCTAATCAGTAGATTTTCTGATATTACTTTACTGGTATAGATCTTTAGATTGGAACTTACAGGATTTGGGAAAAGCCGAAAAGTGTTGCTGCTTTTATCGATTGGATTACCGGCTTTTGCTGCTAACATGGACGAGGTTGCAACTTCCAGTGTATAGCAGTTAGAACCATCATACAAGACTGAGGGGTTAACAACTTTTACATAATAAACACCCACAGGTAAGCTCGTATCAATTTCTTCATCTGTCGTTCCTGTATTTTTTGAAGAATCGATAAGATTTTGGGCACTGTCATACAAGAATAGATTATAGTTCCTGGGTAATGTAGTTAAGGTTATCGAAACCGATGTTGTGGAGAAAATATTGAATTTATAAAAGTCTTTATCCGTAACAGAGTTAATAGTGCCTTTTACAGCCGTATTTAAAGGAATCTGAACTGCATGTGCGAAATTATTATTATTGGCTGTATCATAAATACCTGGGCAAGTTGATACACTGCAGTCGGTATAGTTAAACGGAGTTGAAAGTACAGTTGGACTTACATTTATATAGGAAATGCTACTCCCACTTCTTATTAATTGTTGATTGCCACAAGCTAAATTGCCGGAACTGGCGAACTTGCTTCCTCCGTATACAGCGAGCGTAGTACCCTGTTCCCCTCCTCCGTTAGGGGAATTGCTTGCTGAGTTAAAGCCCATTATATTATTTTTTATGATAGTTGGATTACTGGTTGCATCCGCTGCGGAAAATATCGCACTCGGCAATGCTTGTCCTCCGTAATAAGGGGAGCCATGGTAAATAACATAGGCACAACTATCACCAAAATTGTCATGGAAATTTATGTCTGGTTCTTCGATATCATAATTATACAGGTTAGTATATTTAACTGTATTAAAAGCAACTTCTGTATTAACATCCCCGCTTCCGGTTCTTATGCCAGCACCTTGAAATTGACTGGCACTACTATGTGTCTCCGGATATTCATATCCTGAATTTGTAATGATATTACCTATGATAGTATTTGTACCACCTACCGCAAGAGAAAGCTGTACCCCGCTACGACCTGTATAATTCACATAATTAGAATCAAAATGGAAATTCCTGGCTTGCATTGTAGGAGGTGTGGTATTACCCAAGCACGGAACGGCATCCCGGCCATGAATAGTTCCTGTACTTCCCAAATAAGTATCTCCGCCAGAAGAATCAATCCAACAATGTCTTACCCAAATACTGTCTTGGTAGTTGGGTGCGAGGTAGTTAGAAATTACTCCATATTTAAGAGAATCTGCCACACCTTTATCATGCCAGTAGTTATAGAAATCGCAAGCATGAGGGGCTTCTTCTTTTATCCAAAGCGGTCCTTGTCCGCCATGTGTAAACCTGCAGCCTTCAATTGTTATATCGTTTTCCATCCCCTGAATATTTCCGGGAACATTAAAACCGTTGCCAACAAATTCAAATCCATATGCACTGTCACTACCGAATCCAAGTATTTTAACATGCCGGCAATTTTCCATAGCAAGTCCGTTGGTAACAGTTATTTTCTTCCCGCTCCCATTGATAAACACCAAAGGATGTTGGGCATCAAGGCCGCTATCTATATTTAGAAGCCAGCCGCCGGTATTTTGTGTTATCACAAAAGTGTCTTGTCCCTTGTACCTGCTAATGTTTACAG
>JAEWJV010000047.1 GCA_023386395.1 Bacteroidota bacterium | reverse complement strand
ACCGTGACCTGCTCTGGCTGCTGGTGCGGCGTGATTTTGTGGCTACTTATAAACAAACCATACTTGGGCCGCTGTGGTACCTGATACAGCCAGTATTTACAACCGTTATCTATACCCTTGTATTTGGAGGCATCGCGGGTATTTCAACTGAAGGCCTGCCAGGCCCATTGTTTTATATGGCCGGTATTACTATGTGGAACTATTTTGCTGACTGTCTTAATAAAACTTCCACCGTCTTTCGTGATAATGCCGGCATTTTCGGTAAGGTATATTTTCCCCGGCTAATTATGCCTTTAAGCATTATTATCAGTAACCTCGTGCGTTTTGGGATCCAGCTATTGCTTTTCCTTGCTTTGATGGCATATTATTCTTTTTCTGGTGCAAACATTCAACCTAATATTTATATGCTGCTTTTTCCTTTGCTGGCATTGATGATGGCAGGCCTCGGTCTTGGCTGCGGCATGATCATATCTTCCCTTACCACCAAATACCGCGACCTTGCATTCCTGGTTGCATTTGGCATGCAATTACTCATGTATGGCACCACTGTTATTTACCCGCTTTCTGCGGCGCCGGAAAAATATAAATGGCTGGTTGCAGCCAATCCTATGACAGGCATTATTGAAACTTTCCGTTATGGGTTTTTAGGCAGTGGGAGTTTTAACATGGGGCTGCTGGGCTATTCAGCATTTTTTGCAACCATTGCATTAGCAGCGGGTATCGTTGTATTTAACCGGGTGGAGAAGAATTTTGTAGATACTGTATAGATAGTGCTTACTGAAGAAATACCTTTCCCATTATTTATGTTGCTCAAACTTTTTTTAAGTTTTTGATTAATGTCTGTTGCCATTAAAGTCGAAAATCTTTCCAAAGCCTATCAAATAGGCCAGATTGGTACCGGCACTTTGCAAAGCGACTTTAAGCGATGGTATGCCAAAGCCCGTGGCAGGCAAGATCCATTTTTAAAGATTGGGGAAACCAATGACCGGGCTGTTAAAGGGGAAAGTAATGTAGTGTGGAGCCTGAAAGATATAAATTTTGAAATTGAGCAGGGTGATGCAGTTGGAATTATTGGCCGCAATGGTGCGGGTAAAAGCACCCTGCTGAAAATACTCAGCCGTGTTACAGCACCCACCACAGGAAAGGTTGCCGGCAGCGGCCGCGTGGCGAGTTTATTGGAAGTGGGCACAGGCTTTCATCCCGAACTTACCGGCAGGGAAAACATTTATCTCAATGGCGCTATCCTGGGCATGCGCAAAAAAGAAATAACGCGCAAGTTTGAGAAGATTGTTGATTTTGCCGGTGTTGAAAGATATATTGATACACCTGTAAAACGCTACAGCAGCGGCATGTATGTACGGCTTGCTTTTGCAGTTGCTGCGCATTTGGAAAGTGAGATATTGATTGTAGACGAAGTATTGGCAGTGGGTGACGCAGAATTTCAAAAGAAGTGTTTGGGAAAAATGGGAGAGGTGAACGAGGGGGAGGGAAAGACAGTTTTGTTTGTGAGCCATAATATGGCAGCTGTCAGGAATCTTTGTAATAGAGGAATTATTTTAAAAAATGGTGAATTAAATTTTAAAGGTACCGGAGAAGAAGTAATAGATGCATATATAACTGACCAGATCGAAGTATCCAAGCTAAGTTTAAATGATCTTGAACGCAGGCAAGCAAGAAACAGACTCAGATTCATCGATATACGTTTTAAAGATGAGAATGGTATTTCCAGGAAAGACTTTATTGTGGGTAGATTTCTTGAAATTGAAGTAAGCTTTATCGCCATTGAGGAATTATATATGTGTAAAACCTTGAGAGTTGATGTTGGGATTAACGATATGTATGGAAACAGGGTTACATGGGCGAGCACAGCGATGCTTGTTGATAAAATAGATCCGAAAAAAGGAAGTGTTTCATTTATTATACAAAAAATATTGCTGAACGAAGGAGCTTATAATGTTAACCTCTTTTGTGAGAGCAATGAAGGAATTGAAGACTGGATCGAGAATGCATCGGGCTTTAATATGCTTTTTGAAGATTTTTATAAAACCGGCAGGCGGTTACCCGAAAGACAAGGTGTTTTCGTTTCAGAATTTCAAATATTTCAATGATGTTTTCGAACGTTAAGCGTTTTTATAAAAAGATAACAGGGTTTGACAAGCTGTTTAATCAAAGCATTTCTATCCAAAATAATCTGATTGCATTGCATAAAAAATCAGATGAATTGTATTGGGGTATGATTTTTAATAATGCAGTTTCCAATTCTGGCTGGTTAATCAATAGATCTTTCAACCCAGGCAGGTGGGCGGCTGGCTATCCAATGTTGTATATATTATTTAGAATCTATAATGATATAAAACCTTTAAATATTCTTGAATTTGGTCTTGGCGAAAGTACCAAGCTAGCATATCAATACAACAAATCATTTCCGGAAAGCCATTTAAAAGTAATTGAACAGGATAAAACATGGCTGGATTATTTCTCTAACCAGATTTTTGATATAAGAGAGAATACAATTATTCTGGAGATTGAGCAGGTAATGATAGAAGGAGCGAAAGTAAATCAATATAAAGGTTTGCTGAATATCCTCAAGCAGAAAAAATTCGATATGATCGTAATAGATGGCCCTTTGGGAAGCCCTCAGAATTCGCGTTATCAAATTGTTGATATGGTCTTAAATGATCTGATAGCCAAAGATTTTATAATCATTATGGATGATTATAATCGTTTAGGCGAAAAGCAAACAATTGAAAAATTAAAATTGGTATTTAATGAAAAAAATATTGCATTTTCAGAGGGCGTTTATTCAGGAATAAAAGACACATATATTGTATGTTCAAAACAATTTGATTTTCTAACTTCTCTATAATGAAAATTTGTTATAATAAAGTTGCTAACCCATATGCAATTTAGTACAGACAATTCTGGTTTTCCTTTGGTATCAATCATTATTCCAGCCTATAACAGAGAAACCTTAATCAGTGAAACACTTAACAGCCTTGCTGAGCAAACCTATGCTAATTGGGAATGTATTGTTGTAGATGATGGTTCCTCTGATAATACCGAAGCGATTGTAAAATCATTTTGCAAGAAGGATAGCCGATTTAAGTTATTTAAAAATAATAGAACGAAAGGCGCGCCGGGTGCAAGGAATACTGG
>JAEWJV010000013.1 GCA_023386395.1 Bacteroidota bacterium | reverse complement strand
GCTTAAATACCACCAGGAGATAAAAGCGCCCGTAACAATGGCTAATCCTCCATAACCTGTAGCGGCATCGGGGCTTACCAACGCTGCTGTGTACGATATACCATTGAGCCAGCCCGGCACCTTTCTTCCGCCCAGGAAAAAATTCTCCATATTGGTGGAAGAGAATTTCCGGTGCCACAAAGACATACCAAACATTAAAGCCAGGTAACCAATAACAATCCAGATATCAGGCTGATTCCAATTCATATTTATCTTATTCTGAAACTGAAAGTAATACTTTCATACAGCTGTTACCATCCCGGATTTTGCGTTAGGTTTTTATTAAGCACCAATTCGTTGGAAGGAATTGGCAACAGGTAATCCCTGTCAGGATTAAATTGCCAGCCATTGGCCGCAGGTGTATTTTTTAATGGATAAATATACCCGTCATCAGAAACAGGAATACCCGATAACGGCGGATCGTACGGTGCATTTTCAAATTGCTGGTATCTGGCACCGTACAAAGGCCTTTTTATAAGCTGTGTTGCAGCCCAACGCATTAAATCATCAAACCGGTAGCCTTCAATAGCGAGTTCTATCCTGCGCTCTCTGCGTATTTCATTAAGTAAAGGAGAAATATCTTTAAACTCCCAGTTAGGATCAGTAAAACCTACACTTACTGTTAAAGAAGGCATACTCACCCTGCCGCGTAATACATTAATGGTTTTATCTAATACATCCTGTGTGGCTTCTCCAAGTTCCGCCTTTGCTTCTGCATAATTTAAAAGCACTTCTGCATACCGGAAGATGATGCTGGCTGTGGCGCTGCCGGTACCATCTGCATCATCAGGCTCAATGCCCTTAAATATTTCAAAGCCCGTTGTACACCTGCCATCGCCGGGCTGATTAATGTCAGGTAAAATAAATTTACCTGTAGTATCGCCGTTGGTTATTATTCTTGGATAACCAGGTAAAAGTATGGTTTGAGCAAGCCTTGGGTCTCTGTTAATTACCTGGTCATTAATTGTTGCGTCACCTTTATACAGGCTGCTTACAGTTATCGGTTTGCCATCAGTGCATAAATAATAATCTACAAGTTGCTTTGACAAACCCGTATTGCCTCCACCATAAGCCATCATATTTTGTCCGAAATGCGTTACGCCAAGTGATTTGTCAAACTTCTTCCATAAGATCATTTCTGTGTTCGTTGATAAATCCGGCTGGTTAAACAAACGCCAATATCCAAATGCGGGATCGGCAGCTATTGATGTTATGCTGTAATAACCTGCATTCATTACTTCAAGCGCTGCATCAGCAGCCTTTTTCAGGTATTTATTATAGTCAGCATCGCTTACGCCAAACGGCGTACCCTGGTGATATTTTTCCCAGGTTCCTTCATATAATGCCACCCTTGACTGAAAGGCTAAAGCTGCACCCTTATTTATTCTTTGTGCTTCTGTTTTTCCCGGTTCCAGTAAAAGAGTTGCAGCAGAATCCAGATCTTTAAGAATGGAATCAACTATAATATTTCTTTTTAGTCTTGGCGCCTGCAGCGCTTCCATATCATCCGGACTTAAAGGTTTGCTGTACCATGGAAGATCACCAAACTGTTTAAGCATATTGAAATAAAACCATGCCCTCCAGAAATACATTTCACCTACATAGGTATTTGTTTCGGAAGGCGGATCGGGTGTTTTCTGATAGTTGGCAAAAAAGTAATTAACAGCCCTGATATTACCCCAGCTCCATCCTCCACCCGAAGCAGGCACGGTTCCGGTTCCTGACAGCTGGCCATTATAATTATAGTTTCCATGTACCAGGTTATCCGAAGAATTATCAAGCCAGAAAATTCCACCCGTATAAGCGCCAGGAAACCAACCGGGGAAAGATGGATAGAATTGGTTAGAATACAATTCCATTTCTGATGCAGTAAAATCAAGTTGCTGATCCGTTATCTGCGCCAATGGCGGTCTGTCTAAAATTTTATTACACGATGCCAGCGCTATAATAATGCAGGCGCAAAAGTTTATTATGTATTTACTTGTATTCATCTTAATATTTTTTGCAGTTAAAAATTGATGTTAGCACCAACGGAATATGTTTTCAGAAGCGGATATATTTTGCCTGTACCCCAACCGCCGCCTACTACTTCCGGGTCGTAATTTTTATTAATGTGTGATAAAGTGAGGATGTTTTCGCCGCTTAAATAAATACGTATCCTGCTTAGTTCGGAATGTTTAAATAGTTGCGACAGATTATAACCAACCTGAAGGTTTTTAATACGCATATAAGCACCGCTTTGCAGGTATCTTGTTTGCACCTGATGGTTCTTGCCACCTTCTGATGAAGTATACGGTTTTGGCCAATAAGCATTTGTATTATCCGGCGTCCAGTAATCAAGTGTGGTTTTATATACATTGTTGCCGAAGTTGGGGGTAAAGCCCCAGAATATATTGCCCGAATTATTATAGGCAGAACCGCCGCCCAGCCACAAATCTCTTTTAGCTACACCCTGTATAAAAACAGTAATATCAAAACCTTTCCAGGCTGCATCCAGGTTAACGCCATAACTATATCTTGGCGTGCTATTGCCGATTACCTCCAGGTCTCCGTGATTGGCAACAGTATTATCCCCAATATTTATCTTGCCATCTCCATTTAGATCTCTGTAAAGAATATCTCCTTTTGTCCAGTTGCCAAATAAATAAGACTGATCAGGCATTTTAGCAATCTGGTCATCAGTTTGAATAATGCCAGCCGTTTGATAACCCCAGATAGCATCAATAGTTGCACCCGGATAATAACCTGACAGGAGATTATTGGGATTATAATATTTTTCAATTGTTGAAATATAATCTGAAAGCACCACAGACACACCATAACTGAAATCTGAACCAATTTTATCTCTCCAGCTCAAGGTTAATTCAAATCCTTTTGTTTTCAGATCGGCATTGTTTTGATAAGGCACTGCGGCACCTAATGTGGAGGGTAAAACAGAAGCCGGGCCAAGCATATTCAATGTTTTCCGTGAATAAATATCAAAGCTTGCCTGTAATCTTGATCTGAGAAAAGCGGCATCTATGCCAAAATCAATTGTCTTTGATGTTTCCCATGTAAGATCAGGGCTTATAAGCCCGGGGGCGTTTAAATAATTTGGCCGCTGGCCATTTAATACATAGCCCAGGTTTGTGCCTATTGGAACGGTAGCTAAATATTGATAGTTGGGAACATTCTGATTACCGAGCGAACCATAAGAGGCCCTGAATTTTAGCTCATTGATCGAGTTTTTCAGGTTTTCCCAAAATCCTTCCCGGGCTATATTATATCCCACAGATACGGATGGAAAGAAGCCAAAGCGACTGCCTTGCCTGAACCTGGATGAACCATCATAACGGCCATTCAGTTCAATCAAATATTTTTCATCGTAATCATAATTTAATCTTCCAAAAGTGCCAACAGTTGCATATTGCGATAAAGCATCATAACTGTACTGTGTACCGGTAGCTGTACTTATGGATGGAAGATCATCTGTAATTAAATCAGACCTGCTGCCACTGACATTAAATTCTTTGAACGTTTCTATCTGGGTGCCAGTCAATATTTTGAAATGATGGTGATTAATATTTTTTGCATAGGATGAATAAAAATTGATTGTATTGTAATTATCTGTAACACCACCTTCTCCTACTGAATTAACAGACGGCCCAATATTATATTTAGTGCCATCTACATTCCAGGAATAAACATAAGCACTATGATCCTGGTAGTAACTGGATTGATTATTAAATGCATAATCCAAGTTAATTTTCCAGCCTTTAAGTGGCTCGGCTTCTATTGAACCTGTTAATGATAAATCATTAAGATTGTTTATGCTTCTGCCTCCGCTTGTAAGAAACTCAACATTCGAAGCAGTACTAAAATGCCCGTCAGGGTTGCGCAATGCCCAGTTTGGCCACCGGGTTGAAGCCCCATGTATCCAGTTACCCAATTGGCTTGCATAGGGATAAGGTAAATCGGTATTATGTCTGGAGAATCTTGTTATTAAAGTTAGCCTTAACCATTTTGCAGGCTCGGTATGTATATTTCCTGTTAGGTTGTAACGCTGAAATTTTTCATCAGCATATCTTAACTGCCCACCCTGGTCGTAATATCCAACACCGAGATAATAAGTTGTATTCCCAGACCCGCCGCTAACATTTATATCGTGCTTTTGATTAAAAGACCAGGGTTTAAAATACTCACGATACCAGTCTACATTATCTGTATTCAAAGGCGATGCGTAAGTATATTTATTGGGGTTGGCAGGATCTGCTGTTGCTACAGGCCATGTTCCCGGTTTGGCAATATTGTCTTTGATCTGGTTAATAATTTCATCAGAAAAAACCACGCCTTGCCCACTGTTTACCGA
>JAEWJV010000666.1 GCA_023386395.1 Bacteroidota bacterium | reverse complement strand
TCATAAAAAAAATTTAGAAGTGAAACGAAGGTAAGCGAAAGCGGCAAAGAGAACAATCACTTGCGGAATATCACTTCTTAATAAAATGCATACTAAAAATATAATACCGTTTAAATATTCCAAGAACATTTTGAAAACGTTCTTCAGAAAAACATGATGTGTTTTCCTACATTCATTCAATTATGTATGTAGTATTGCTTTGCATATATGCGGATCTGTTACTGTAATTAAATAAACAATAAGTATGGAGTTAAAAAAGGAATTGATCGCGGAAGGAAACCTTCCTTCAACATTCAGCATGCCGCAACCATCAGTTTTTAACCTGCCTGAAAAAGTGCTGCAGTTTGGCACGGGCGTTTTATTACGCGGCCTGCCTGATTTTTATATTGATAAAGCGAACAAACAAAATGTTTTTAACGGCCGTATTGTCGTAGTAAAATCTACAGGAAATAATGTGGATGAATTTGCAAAACAGGATGGATTATACACACAATGCATTAAAGGCATAGTTGAGAGAAAGCCTGTTGAAGAATATATTATCAATGCATCCATAAGCAGGGTTTTAGCGGCACAGCAAAGCTGGAACGAAATATTGCAGTATGCAGAGAGTGCAGCCATGCAAATTATTATTTCAAATACAACGGAAGTGGGCATAGAGTTAAAAGCAGATGATGATATAAATGCTGCACCGCCGGCATCTTTTCCCGGCAAACTGCTGTCATTTTTATATAAACGTTTTCAGCATTTTAACGGAAGCCCGGAAAGCGGGATGGTAATCGTTCCAACCGAATTGATTACGGACAATGGCAAAAAATTAAAAGAGATTGTATTGCAGCTTGCCGGTATAAATAAACTGGGGCAGGCTTTTGCTGACTGGCTTAATACGGCCAATGATTTTTGCGATTCTTTGGTTGACCGTATTGTTCCGGGCGCACTTAAAAGCAATGGCCAGCTTGCATTTGAAAAAGAAACAGGTTATAAAGATGCATTAACAATTATGAGTGAGCCTTATAGTTTGTGGGCTATAGAATCTGCATCTGAACGGACAAAAGAGATACTCTCATTTTATAAAACAGACGACAGCGTTATTATAACACCCGACATCGATAAATACCGCGAATTAAAATTGCGCCTGCTGAATGCAACCCATACATTCAGTTGCGCATTATCTTATCTCTCAGGTTTTGAACTGGTGTATGAATCAATGCGGGAAGAAACTATTTTCAGCTTCATTAAGAAATTGATGATGGATGAAATAGCCGGCTGTATTGTTGGTGCATCCATCACCCGTGCTGAAGCAGAATCTTTTGCCGGCAACGTTATAGACCGTTTCTCCAATCCTTATATCGAACATAAATGGTTAAGCATTAGCCTGAATTATACAGCCAAAATAAAAACGCGGTGTGTGCCATTAATTATACGTTATTATGAAAAAACGGGTAAAGTTCCATTATGCATGTCAGCAGGTTTTGCCGCATACATTTTATTTACAAAACCGGTAGAAATAATTGACGGAGTTTATTATGGCGAAATCCAAAACAGGAAATATAAAATAAACGATGGTGATGCCGGGCTTCTTTATTCTTATTGGAAAAATGCTTCCGCAGGTGTTGCAGTACAAAAAATATTGAGCAATGAATCGCTTTGGGATATAGATCTCACAAACATTCCTGGCTTTGCTGCTTCGGTGGAATATTTTTTACAGCAGTTTAATATCAGCGGGTTCAAAAACGAAATCATCCGTTTATTACATGAAAGCGAAATACCAGATGAAGAATAGTATCTGGAATTGCCAGCAGTTAAGCAACGGGTAAACATATACATAAAAATTGCGTACGGTTTTTGCTTAGGCAGGGCGATTTTATTAAATTATTACCTTTCAAGCTTAATTGCTATCATGAAAAAAACAACACTTTGTATCCTTCTGCTTTTGGGAATCACGTATGCTAAATCTCAACCCTCCTTTGTAAAAGACAGTATTGATAGTTATATTAACAAAGGCATGAAAGACTGGAAGATTCCCGGTCTTGCCATTGCAATTGTAAAAGATGGCAAAGTGGTTTTAATGAAAGGGTACGGCGTTCGTAACCTTGAAACAAAAGAACCTGTTGATGAGAACACGCTTTTTATGATTGCAAGCAACACCAAGCTTTTTACCGGTACATCCCTAGCAAAGCTTGATTATGAAAACGAACTTTCATTAAATGATAAAATCACAAAATATTTTCCCTGGTACCGCGTGTATGACAGCACAACAACCGAGCTCGTGACCATAAGGGATATGCTTTCGCATCATCTCGGCACAAAAACTTTCCAGGGTGATTTTACATTCTGGAATTCCCAGTATTCAAGGGATTCGCTCATGTATAAAATGCGCCTGCTGAAACCAACAGGCAATTTCAGGCAGCAATGGGGCTATTGCAATACCTGTTTTTTAACGGCGGGACAGGTAATTGAAAAAGTTACTGGCAAGCCATGGGAAGTATATGTGTATGATAATATTGTTGAGCCATTAGGCATGGAAAACACGCACGCGCTTGGCAATAATATGGAGCAAATGCCCGGCGCCGCAACACCCTATAGTAATTCGTTCAGTGAAACATTACAGAAACTGCCTTATGATAATATTGACAATATGGCCCCTGCTGGTTCTATCGTAAGCTGTGTGAAAGATGTTTCAAAATGGTTGCTGATGCAGCTTGACAGCGGTCGTTATAATAACAAGCAAATTATTCCGTGGCCTGTTATACGCACAACAAGAGATATGAATACGATTATTACCAGCCGCAAAAATACTTTCCTGCCTTATCATTATCTCGGTTATGGGCTGGGCGTTTTCATGAGCGACTATGGCGGCAAACAGGTATTTGAACATACAGGCGGCGCTGATGGTTTTGTAACCAACACCTGTTTTGTGCCGGAAGAAAATCTTGGCATTGCTATTTTTACAAACAATGATAACCAGTCGTTTTTTGAACTGCTCCGCTATAAAATATTAGATGCTTACTTTGGTTTGCCGGCAAAAGATTACAGCGCCATGGCTTTACCAAATTATCTTGAAGCCCGTAATAACCGGCTTAGTGAAATAGAATCATACAAAGCAAGAATTAAAAATAAAAAGACACCGCTTTCTTTGAGTGTTTATACAGGCGATTACACTAACCC
>JAEWJV010000665.1 GCA_023386395.1 Bacteroidota bacterium | reverse complement strand
ATGGCCCTTTTCCTGCTGCGCCTAAAAACTTCGTTGGAGATCCAGCTATGGTGAATATGCCTGCCGGGCAGATGTTTTATTCCGTAACGTATGGTAAAAATCTGATGGGTTCATATGCCTCTCAATTAACAAGGGTTCAGCGCTGGGAAGTAATTGCCTACATAAAATCGAAACAGGCAAAACCCGGCGCCACCAGTAAGCCGGCAGCAGCAGACAGTTCAGCGGGTAAATAAAAGTCAGATTCAGATATTGATAAATTAATTATAATGGCATCAATTAAAGAGCAATTTGAAGTTCCTTCCAAAATGAAAACCTGGTCGATGGCTTTAATAGTCATTGGTATAATTACTTTTATTCTCGGGCTTATAACAAAGGGCATGAGCGGCGATGAGCAGGAGAAGGCTACATTTATCGGAACATTAATGTACAACAGTATTTTCTGGATGCTGATCTGTAATGCCAGCATGTTCTTCATTTGCGCTACCACGCTTGCAATGGGGGGATGGCATACCGTAATAAAAAGAATTCCTGAAGCTATTTCCAGCCTTGTTCCTGTTTTTGGTATTATCACCCTGGTAATTTTCATATATGTGGTATTAATTGACCGTACAACCAGCATATATGAATGGCTTGATAAAGATGCTGTGGCAAAAGACCATCTTTTAAGCGGCAAGAGCGGGTTTTTAAATCCTGCCTTCTTTATGATATGGAGTATTCTTGCTATTGGTATATGGAGCGTTTTAGGATACAGGATGCGCAAGCTTAGCAGCGAGGCTGATGAAAAACCTATGGATATAAATACCGGCAAAAGTTACATCTGGAGAAATACGGTTACTGCTGGTTTGTTTATTGTATGGTTTGCCTTAACAATCGGATCAACAGTGCCTTGGTTCTGGATGATGAGCCTTGATGCACACTGGTACAGTACCATGTATAGCTGGTACACATTCGGAAGTTCTTTCGTAACGGGTATGAGCCTTATTGCCCTGTGGCTTATCTATCTTAAAAATAAAGGTTATTTGGGTTATGCAAATGAGAACCACCTGCATAACATTGGTATCTTCATATTTGCATTCTCCATATTCTGGACCTATCTCTGGTTTGCCCAGTATATGCTGATTTGGTATGGAAACATTCCTGAAGAAACCGTTTATTTCAAGCATCGCGTGCAGGGGGCTTACAAGGGTATCTTCTTTATGAATATCATTATCAATTTCGTTTGCCCGCTGCTTATTTTAATGAAGCGTTCGGTGAAAAGGAATTATACGCTGATGACATTCATGGCAGTATTGATTATCTTTGGACACTGGATAGATTTTTACCAGATGGTTATGGGCAGCGTTCGTGAAAATGACGCCTCACTAAGCTGGCTGGATTTTGGAATAGCATCTTTGTTTATCGGGCTGATGATACATTTTACGAGCAGGGCACTGGCGAAAAAACCACTTGTTTCAGAATATCATCCTTTCTTAAAAGAAAGTATTGCTCACCACATATAGAATAAATTAAACAGAAAACAGAAACAGCATCATGTCAATGTTTTTTACAATAGCGGTTATAGTTTTAGTGTTTTTGATCATATTTCAAATAGCTAAAGCAAGCGAGTATGTATCAGTTATTAAAGGCGAAGAAAAAGCCCGCGCAGACCAAAATAAGGTAAACGGCTTTTTGATGATTGCCTTTTTAATAGCAGGGTTATTCGGTGTATATTTTTGCAATAAGGTTCTTTATCCGGACACATTGCTCTCCCATGAGGCAGCAAGTGTACAGGGCGAAAAAGTAGATTCAATGCTCTGGATTACCATAGTAATTACAGGCGTTGTGTTTTTTATCACCCAGATACTATTGTTTTATTTCAGTTACAAATACCAGGAAACCAAAAAGCGGAAGGCTTATTATTTTCCTCATAATAACAAGCTTGAAGTAATATGGACTGCAGTGCCTGCCATAGCACTTACAGCTTTAATTGTATTCGGCTTAAAAAACTGGTTTGCATTTACCGGCCCTGCCCCTAAAGAAGCTTTGCAGATTGAAATTACCGGTAAGCAGTTCGGCTGGATATTCCGGTATCCGGGAATGGATCAAACCTTTGGTAAAAAATATTATAAACTTATTGACGACGCTAACAGTAATTCATTGGGCCAGGATTGGAAAGACAGCAAGAATTTTGATGATGTTGTGGTTTCTCAAACCATGTATTGTGTTGTAAACAAGCCGGTGAACCTGAGGATTTTTTCCCGCGATGTTATTCACGATGTGGGTTTGAGCGAATTCAGGTTGAAACAGGATGCGGTGCCAGGCACTCCCACTTCGTTATGGTTTACGCCTAAGTTTACCACCAAGGAAATGAAAGAAAAATTGGCAAAGCCCGATTTTCAATACGAAATTAGTTGCGACCAGATGTGCGGGAATGGCCATTATTCCATGAAAGGCGTAATTGAAGTAGTAACCCAGGAGGAATATGATGTTTGGCTTGCCCAGCAAAAGCCAAATTATTACACCGTGTTTCCCGATAAAGACCCTTCCAATCAAAAGCCTCAACTGGCCACTGATAGCACAAAAGCCACGGCCTCAGTAAAAACCGGAGCTGTGAAGACAAAAATGTAATTGTATCAATACCCAAAAGGTATTTTATTATAAAATATTAATATCGAATTATTATGAGTAACGAAGCCTCTATGCACGCTGATACAGGTGTGAATGTTCCGGTTGAAGTGCATCATCATGAAGAACACGTGCATCACCATCATCATGAAAGCTTTATTACTAAATACGTATTTAGCCAGGATCATAAGATGATTGCCAAGCAATTTCTTATTACCGGTATGATTTGGGCTGTAATAGGTGGTTTGATGTCTGTATTATTCAGGCTTCAGCTTGGTTACCCAGAAGAGAAATTCATGTGGCTGCAGGATTTAATGGGAAAATGGTGGTTTGAGGATGGCCACTTAACTGCACAGGCTTATTACGCATTGGTAACAACTCATGGTACTGTATTAATATTTTTTGTGTTAACGGCAGGGTTAAGCGGTACTTTCGCCAACTTGCTTATCCCCCTGCAGGTGGGTGCGAGAGATATGGCTTCTCCTTTATTGAATATGCTGAGCTACTGGTTTTTCTTTTTAGCCAGCGTGATTATGTTTTCAAGCATATTTGTATCCACAGGACCTTTTAGCGGTGGATGGACGGCCTACCCGCCTCTCAGCGCTTTGCACGATGCCTCTCCTGGTTCCCAGCATGGCATGGACCTCTGGCTGATAGCCATGGCGGTGTTTGTTGTTTCCTCCCTTTTGGGTGGCCTTAATTATATTGTAACTATATTGAACATGCGTACCAAAGGTATGAGCATGACTCGGCTTCCGCTTACAATATGGGGTCTGTTCTTCACGGCCATATTAGGTGTACTTTCATTCCCGGTTCTTTTGTCAGGCTTCATCCTGCTCATCTTCGACCGCAATTTTGGAACAAGTTTTTATCTTTCAGATATTTTTGTAGCTACCACCAATACAGCACTGCCAAACGAAGGCGGTAATGCTATACTTTTCCAGCACCTTTTCTGGTTCCTGGGACATCCTGAAGTATATATTATAGCCTTACCGGCAATGGGTATAGTTTCTGAAATAATTTCCACCAATTCAAGAAAGCCTATATTCGGTTATATGGCTATGGTGGCATCTTTCTTTGCTATTGCCACGCTCTCTTTCCTTGTGTGGGCGCACCATATGTTTGTAACCGGATTGAACCCATTCCTTGGCTCCATATTCGTGTTGCTTACATTGCTTATTGCGGTACCTTCTGCTATCAAAGTGTTTAATTGGCTTACCACATTATGGCGGGGCAGTATCAGGTTTACGCCGGCCATGCTGTTTGCCATCGGGTTTGTAAGTATGTTTATTTCAGGAGGTTTAACCGGTATCTGGCTTGGTAATTCAGCCCTTGATATCCACCTGCATGATACTTATTTTGTAATTGCACACTTCCATCTTGTAATGGGCGTTGCATCTATGTTTGGTATGTTTGCCGGTATTTATCATTGGTTCCCTAAAATGTATGGCCGGTATCTCAATAATACGCTTGGTTATATTCATTTCTGGATTACAATGATTGGCGCCTACCTCATATTCTGGCCTATGCACTATGAGGGGCTTGCAGGTATGCCGCGCCGTTATTTTGATTATTCCACATGGGTTAGCTTTAACCAGTTTGAGGGGTTAAACCGCGTAATTAGTATCGTAGCTATTATAGTTTTTGCTGTGCAGATTTTGTTCCTGTTTAATTTCTTCTATTCTATTTTTAAGGGAAGAAGGGTAACAACGCAAAATCCGTGGGAATCAAATACACTTGAATGGACCACGCCAATACATCCCGGCCATGGCAATTGGGTTGGTGAAATACCTGAAGTTCATCGCTGGCCATACGATTACGGTAAAGACGGCCGTAATTTTATTCCGCAGAATGTGCCTGTAGGAGAAAATGAGGATTCGCATTAATATTTTCAAACCATCATATTATGTCCCGAAAATTCTTCGGGACATTTTTTTTAACTGACATTTGCCGAGTGAAAATAAACAGTACAGAATCATCGTATAACCTGGTTTTAAAGGTGAAAGATTATTTTCAGCTGATGAAGTTTACCCTAAGCTTTACGGTTGTTTTTACCTGTGTTTTATGTTATCTTATTGCACCCAATATAATTGAATACAACTGGCTGTATATTACTCTTTTGTTTGTGGCGGGATTAATGGTAACCGGCAGCGCCAACGCTATTAACCAGGCGGTAGAAAAAGATACAGATGCTTTAATGAGGCGCACAGCGAAGAGGCCTGTTGCCGCCGGCAGAATGAGTGTGAACGAAGCGTATGCCTTTGCTGCCATTACCGGCATTACCGGCGTTTTGCTTATGTACATTTTCTTTAACCCTGACTCTGCCTTGCTTTCCGCCTTTAGTATTTTTCTTTATGCCTTTATATACACACCTCTCAAAAAAAGAAGTTCTATTGCCGTACTTGTGGGCGCTTTTCCGGGGGCGCTGCCCTGCCTTATCGGCTGGGTTGCTGCAACGGGAATTATCAGCCCGTTCAAAACATTTGAAGTAAACGGTATAAGTTATTCCAACGCGGCCGGATGGATTTTATTTGCCATACAGTTTTTATGGCAATTTCCCCATTTCTGGGCCATAGCCTGGCTTGCCTTCACCGATTATGCAAAAGCAGGGTTTAAACTGCTGCCTTCAAATGAAGGGCCCACAAGGTTTACTGCTTTGCAAAGCGTTTTATATGCGATTGCTATGGTGCCCGTTGGCATGTTGCCTTATTATCTTCACATAACCGGTTTTGCAAGTTTATGGATTGTGCTGGCTGCCAATATTTTTCTTTTAATTCAATGCATAAGAC
>JAEWJV010000664.1 GCA_023386395.1 Bacteroidota bacterium | reverse complement strand
ATCAAAGCGCTTACAAATTTTTTGCCTTCACCTATCACCATTATCTGTTCAATAAACGGGCTGCCTTTAAATATATTTTCAAGCGCCTGCGGGGCTACATATTTACCGCCGCTTGTTTTAAAAATCTCCTTTTTGCGGTCGGTTATTTTCAGGAATTTATTATCCACCCAGGTCCCGATATCGCCGGTATGCAGCCAGCCATCAATAATGGTATCGGCTGTAAGGTCGGGGCGCTTGTAATACCCTTTCATTACAGTGGGGCCTTTCACACAAATTTCTCCATCTTCAGCAAGTTTAACTTCAATACCATCAATTGCAGGCCCAACGGTTCCGATCATTGAATCACCAGGCGAACTCCACCGGTTCACGGCAATAACAGGGCTGTTTTCCGTGGGGCCGTATCCTTCATACACAGGTATTTTGGCCGCATTAAAAATGCGCAGCAATTTTACCTGGCAGGCAGCGCCACCCGTAATAATGAATTTAATATTACCTCCTAATGCTTCGCGCCATTTGCTTAATACAAGCTTGTTGGCAATAGCCAGTTGAAATTTATAAAGTGGTGATTCTGCCGCAGGTGTTGCATATTGCCCGGCAAGATTAACGCTCCAGAAAAACAATTGTTTTTTAATGCCGGTTAATTGACGGCCTGTTGTCATAATACGTTCAAAAACTTTTTCCAGCAAACGCGGAACCGTTGTGAATCCATCAGGTTTAATTTCTTTTAAATTGGCGCCGATGGTATCAAGGCTTTCAGCATAATAAATGCCATTGCCACTGAACAAATAAATGTAGCTAACGCATTTCTCAAAAATGTGATTCAGCGGCAAAAAGCTCAGCACCTTGTATTGCGGCGCATCAATAAACGGGAAGCTTTGCTTGCTGAAAATTACATTGGTATAAATATTTTTATGTGTAAGCATTACACCTTTTGGCGTGCCGGTAGTGCCTGATGTATAAATAATAGTAGCCAGGTTTTCCGGCGAAATAGCTTTCTTAAGTTGCTCTGTTCTGGCACGCGAAGCATCTGTTGCCAGCGCGGGGATATCCGTCCATTTTTCAACGCCTTCAATATCATCAAAGCTGTAAATCTTTTGTAAAGACGGAACATTGGGTTTAATGCTGTTTATCTTATCATACATTTCTTTGTTGCTTACAAACATGTATTTAACCAATGCGTCATTGAGTATAAACTGTATTTCGTTTATGCCGGTTGTTGGGTACAAAGGCACCAGCACTGCGCCGGTTTGCTGCACGGCAAGGTCTGTAAAAATCCATTCGGGGCGGTTATTGCTTATAATGCCTATTTTATCAGCGCCTTCATCGCTGTAATCGTTGCCGCCAATGCCTAATTCAATGAGGCCAGCACTTAATTCATCAACAATATTCTTTACTTTCTGCGTGCTGTAAGTTTTCCATTGTCCATTCTCTTTGGCAGCAAGCATATCCTGTTTGGGAAAATGTTGTAGCTGGTGGCTGATGCAATCGAACAAGCGTTTTATTTCCATTCTCAATCGTTGAAAAATAAAAATACAACATTTGCCCTGTTGCAAATCCGGCAATCTATTTTAATTAGCGTGCCTTATAATTGCGCAGTTTTGAAATGCAGTAACCCATTCTTTGTTAAATAATTATAACTTTTTGCCATAAAAAAAAATTTAAACAATCGTTTAAATTCATTTCCTATTTTTGCGCCTTATTTTAATTTTCGTTTTATGCTTTCAGGTATAAAACCAAGCTTTACAAAGGGATGGAGTTATGAGCAAGCAACCGGTAATAATTTTATTGGCTTTATATTTCTTTGTTAACCCCGCGCAGGCACAACAAACACAGGACTCAACTTTAACGGCAGCAACATTAAATGAATGTGTGCAATATGCTTTAACGCATCAGCCACGCATACAGCAGTCGTTAATTGATGAGCAGATAGTTGATGCCAATATAAAAACAAAACTGTCGGAGTGGTATCCACAGCTAAGTCTCGATTATTCACTGCAGCATTATTTTAAAACGCCGGTTTCTGTAATAAACGGCACGCCGGTTTCCACTGCACCCAAAAATTTTTCAACAGCTTATTTTTCTGCAACACAGAATATTTTTAACCGGGATGTTTTACTGGCCAGCCAAACTGCAAAGAATGTGCGCACAGCTGCTTCGCAGCTTACAACCAATAACAAAATTTATTTGTCGCTTAATGTGAGCAAGGCTTTTTACGATGTATTGCTTTCGCAGCAGCAGATTGATTTGGTTGACCAGGATATAGCGCGTTTAAGCAGGAGTGTAAGAGATGCGTATAATCAATATAAAGCAGGCGTAGTTGATAAAACAGATTATAAACGGGCGCAGATTTTACTCAACAATGCGCAGGCAGAAAAAAAGCAATATGCTGAAGCCGTTAAGTCAAAATTTTCAGTTTTAAAACTGCTGATGGGTTACCCGCAAAACAATAGTTTTTCGCTGGTGTACGACAGTGTTCAGTTAAAGAATGAAATTTTTCTCGATACGCTTCAGCAGGTGAACTATGAAACCCGCATAGAATACCAGATATTAAAAACCGAACAAAATTTATTGCAAGCAAATCTCAAATATTATAAATGGGGTTTTATACCTAACATTTCTGCCTTCGGCAATTATAATTTCTATTATGCCAACAACGAGTTTTCCAAACTTTACAAGAACGATTTCCCATCTTCTTATGTGGGCATTTCTTTAGGCTTCCCTATTTTCCAGGGCTTTAAACGTACATCGCAAATACGAAGCGCCCAACTAACGCTTGACAGGCTGCAATATAATTTTAAATCATTGCGGGATTCTATTCAATCAGAATACACTCAAACGCTGGCAGCCTATAAGTCTGTTTTAAACGATTACAATGTGCAGCGCGAAAACCTTGACCTTGCAAACGATGTTTATAATACCATCAACTTACAATACAAATCAGGGGTAAAAACCTATCTCGAAGTAATAGTGGCAGAAAGTGATTTACGGGCGGCTCAGGTTAATTACCTGAATGCATTGTATGAAGTGTTGAGCAGCAAACTTGATGTACAAAAAGCACTGGGCATTTTAACTTATTAAGTATGAAACAAGGAGTACAGTTTTTAGTTTTTTTGACGATGATAACAGTTGCCGTTGCCTGCGGCACTAAAGAAAATAATCAGCCGCCACAGGCAGCGCCGCCCGTATCTGTAAATATTGATACTGTGCAGCAGGCGCCGGCATTATATTACGATCAATATCCCGCCACCATAAATGCTTTAAACCAGGTTGATATTCACGCACAGGTGAGCGGTTATATAACCGGCATTTATTTTAAAGACGGGCAGCACGTAACCAAAGGCCAGCGGCTTTATTCAATAGACCAGCAGAAATATGCCGGCGATTATAACCAGGCTATAGCCAATTTAAATGTATCAAAGGCCAACCTGGTGAAAGCACAGAAAAATGCTGACCGTTATCTTGAGCTTGATAAGAATGATGCCATTGCAAAACAAACCGTTGATAATGCCTTGGCCGATTTAGAAGCAGCAAAAATGTCTGTAGAAGCTGCAAAGGCAAGCGCCGCTGCTGTAGAAACCAATCTTCGCTATTCAAATATTTATGCGCCGTTCAGCGGCGTAATTGGCATTTCTCAGGTTAAACTGGGTTCAGCCGTTTCGCCCGGCACCACTGTATTAAATACTATTTCAGCAGAGAATTCACTGGCTGTAGATTTTGCCGTGGATGAAAAAGAAATTCCCCGCTTTGTAAAACTGCAGCAAGAGGGCGGCGCTGTTGCGGATTCCATTTTTACTATTGCACTGCCCGATGGCAGCATTAACGATAAGCCGGGAAAAATAGCCTTGCTCGACCGGGCTGTTGACCCGCAAACAGGTACCATCCGCGCCAGGCTTGAATTTGCTAATCCGCAAGGCGTTTTAAAACCGGGTATGACGTGCAATGTGCGCATAAGAAGCTTTAATAACAGCGCTATTCTTATACCTACGAAAGCTATTACGGAGCAAATGGGAGAATACTTTGTTTACGTGGTGGGCGACAGTAATAAAGCTGTTCAAACAAAAATTATCCCCGGGATGCAGATAAAAGAGAAGACTGTTGTGAAAGATGGATTAAAAGCAGGTGAAAAAATAATAACAGATGGTGTGCAGAAAGTGAGAAGCGGCGCTGTTGTAAAGCCGGCATCCGATTCAGCACAGGTTCAATAAGCTCAACAGGATTTATGCAGTACAAGTGGTGCGACGCAACCGTGCTTAACCGGAGTACTGCAGCAGGTAACCAAATAATTATTAAGAAGATTAGAAATGATCGCAGATACTTTTATAAAGAGGCCTGTAACGGCAATAGTTATTTCGATTGTAATTGTGCTGGTTGGTTTGCTGGCCATACTTAACCTGCCGGTGAGCCAGTACCCGGAAATTACGCCGCCGCAGGTGCAGATAACAGGAAGTTTTACAGGGGCCGATGCGCAAACGGTTGAGCAAACAGTTACCACACCCATTGAATCGCAGGTAAATGGTTCACCGGGTATGACGTACATGCAGAGCAACAGTACCAGCGATGGCCGCACAACCATTAATGCTTATTTTGACCTGAAAACCGATCCGAATATTGCCACGCTTGATGTTCAGAACCGCGTAAGCATCGCCTCTCCGCGCCTGCCGGATGAAGTAAAACAATTGGGTATAACCGTTCGTAAACGTAATCCAAGCATTCTCATGCTGGTGGCCATGTATTCTCCCAAGGGCACACATAGCGTACCTTTTATTGACAACTATACTAATATATACATAAGAGATGCATTACTGCGTGTGCCGGGCGTGGGCGATATATTTACCCGTGCCGATGATTTCAGCATGCGTGTATGGCTGCAGCCCGATAAAATGGGCCAGCTTGGTTTAACGGCATCTGATATTACCAATGCCTTAAGGTCACAGAACGTTCAGATTGCCGCCGGCTCGGTGGGTGCGCCTCCGCAGCAGGGCAGCCAGGCTTTTGAATACACGGTGCTTACCAACAGCCGCTTAAGCACAGAGGAAGAATTTAGAAATGTTATTATAAGAACAAACCCTTCAACCGGCGCTATTACTTATTTAAAAGATGTGGCAAGGGTGCAACTGGGTAAATTCAGCTATACCAGTAATTCTTTTGTTGATGGGAAAAAAGCTTCTTACCTGTTGATTTACCAGGCGCCGGGCAGCAATGCGCTTGACGTAGCAGAAGGCATTACCAAACAAATGGAAGTATTGAAAAAATCATTTCCTTTTGATGTTGACTATGTGGTTCCTTTTGAATCAGTTTCCGTGGTTAAGGTTTCTATTGATGAAGTGGCTAAAACCTTGTTGGAAGCATTGGCCCTGGTTACTTTAGTTGTGTTTTTATTTTTGCAGAACTGGAGGGCAACCTTAATTCCCGTACTTGCAATACCGGTTTCAATCATTGGCACATTTATATTCTTCATCCCCCTTGGCTTTACTATTAATACACTCACCATGTTTGGCTTTGTGCTGGCCATAGGTATTGTAGTGGATGATGCCATTGTGGTGGTGGAAGCAGTGCAGCATTATATTGATTCGGAAAAAATATCCGCCAAAGATGCCACGGCGAAAGCGATGCGGGATATATCGGGCCCGGTTGTGGCAATAGCATTAATATTGGCAGCAGTGTTTGTGCCGGTAGGCTTTATACCGGGAATTGTAGGCCGGCTGTACCAGCAGTTTGCCATTACGATTGCTATTTCTGTATTGATCTCGGCATTTGTGGCTTTATCGCTTACACCTGCTTTGTGTTCAATAATGCTGAAACCAGAGCATCGGAAAGGCGCATCCCGCAACTGGTTAAATAGGTTTTTTTACAGCTTCAATAACTGGTTTCAGCGAACAACTTATAAATACTCAAACGGCGTATTAAAGTCAATCAAATATTCACGTTATGTAGTTATAATACTGGTTTGTATTGCAGTTGGCACTGTGTTGCTTTTCAAATCAAAACCCACAGGTTTTTTACCACAGGAAGATGAAGGCCGTTTATACATTACTTACGAATTGCCGGAAGCCTCTTCTACCGCCCGCAGCCTGGAAACATTGCAGAAGATGATGAATATTGTTGGGTCTACACCCGGTGTGGCGCACTTTGCCGCCTTGGGCGGTTTAAACGTAGTAACTTTTTCCAGCAAGAGTAACAGCGGCACCATCTTCACCCAGCTAAAACCCTGGGATACAAGAAAAGATAAGGCGGAACAGTTAAGCGGTATCATTGCATCGCTGCAAAAACAATTTGCCGGAATTAAGGAAGCTAATGTTGTTGTAATTCCGCCACCGGCAATTCCGGGCCTTGGCTCAACAGGCGGGTTTACTTTTGAATTGCAGCAACAGGAAAGCACAGACAGCATCAAGCAGTTTGAACAGGTGGTGCAATCATTTGTAGGCGCATTGAACCAGCGCCCCGAAATAAGCCGGGCATTTAGCTTTTTTACGGCAAAAACTCCTGGCTATCGCGTTAAGGTTGACCGGGAGAAATGCCAAAAGATGGGAATAAACATATCGGATGTTTATAATACGCTTTCAACTTTTTTAGGCAGCAGTTATATAAACGACTTTACCATCTATGGCAGAAATTTCCGTGTAATGGCGCAAGCCGATAGTATATACCGGGAAAATATTCAAAACCTTAATACTTATTATGTGCGTAACCAACAGGGCACTATGGTGCCTTTAAGCACATTAATATCTTATACCACGGTTGAAAACCCGCCGCTGATCTCGCATTTCAATATGTTCAGAACGGCTGAAATAAACGGTAATGCTGCGCCGGGATACAGCAGCGGTGATGCCATCACTGCTCTGCGGGAAACAGCCGATAAGGTTTTGCCGGCTGGCTATGGATATGAGTTTGGCGGTTTATCAAGAGAAGAAGTAAATGCGGGCAACCAGTCAACTTTAATATTTGCTTTGTCAATAGTATTTGTGTTTCTTTTTCTTGCGGCTTTATATGAAAGCTGGAGCGTACCATTT
>JAEWJV010000623.1 GCA_023386395.1 Bacteroidota bacterium | reverse complement strand
GGATAAGCCGCACCATTAAAGAAATCTATCCCAATATATTCGACTGGCTGCAGATACAGTATGTGAACCGCAATGTAATTTTTACAGTTATGTCCATTGTTGCCATTATCAATCTTGTAACCTGTTTGCTTATATTAATTCTTGAGCGCACGAGAATGACGGGCGTTTTAAAAGCGCTTGGTTGCCGCGACTGGGTGATACAAAAAATATTTCTTTATCATGCAGGCATCATAGCAATACGTGGTATCCTTATCGGCCTTTTATTTGGTTTGGGTATTTGTATTTTACAACAGCAAACCGGTTTTATAAAAATGAACGAAGCGGCTTATTATGTTTCGGAAGCGCCTGTTTATATCATCTGGTGGCAGGTAGTTGCTGTGTGCGCAGCCACATTGCTGGTTTGTTTTCTGGCATTGCTGATTCCAACATGGCTGGTAAAAACCATCAGGCCGGTTAAGGCAATTCAGTTCCGGTGATTTATTTTTTAAGGCCTTATAATTAATCGCTGTAGTATTTTTTGTATCAGCTATAGTATTTCATGGCATCATGGTTGTGTCACTCCCTTGTACAGTATATCGTTTATCAGCATTGACATTATTATTCAAAAAGCTTTACCAGGTTTTACAGTAATATGATACAGGCATTAAACCTGTACAAGTACCTTTGCAGCAAAGCAAACTTATAACCATGCGCACCGCTAAAGATATCTTACAGCAAAAAGGCACACAGTTTAATTACATCGATCAAAGCGAAAATGTTTTAAATGCAATTGGCCAGTTAAAATCAAAAAACATCAGCTATCTTATTGTTACCGACGAAGACAATAAATACATAGGCATATTTTCAGAGCGGGATTACACGCATAAAGTAATTCTTGAAAATAAGCATTCCGCAACAACGAAAGTAAAGGACATAATGACGGCCAATCTTGTAAATGCTTCTCCTGAAGATTCTACCAGTAAGCTTATGTTGCTAATGAACAGCTCCAAAGCAAGATATATTCCTGTTTTCGATGCAGGCAAATTTGTTGGCATTATCACCATCCACGATCTTATGCGGGAAGCCATGGCCGATTATGAACAGGGCAGAAAAGAACTGGAAGCACACCAGATAGAATTCTTAAAATCCAGCAGCTAAGCAACGATCTAAAAACGCCGATCTAAAATATTTTTTCTGCCACCAATGCACAGGTTATCTATGCATTGGTGGCCAAAGTCATTTATGCTCTTACAATTATTTCGCCGGTGTAATTACAATATTCCTGTATTCAATTGGCCCGTGATCACCCTGTAATAAGATTGGCCCCGGCTCGCCTTCGCGGCTGTTAAGTGCACCGCCGGTAATGCCCGGAATTTCACGGTTGCAGATAACTGTTTTCCCATTGGCTACAACGGTTACCATTCTTCCTACCAGCGTTATATCATAACTCTGCCATTCGCCGGGTTGTTTGGCAGCAATTTCAGTTGGCTCAACAAAACCATAAATAGCACTGAATACATTTTTAAAAGGCTCATTACCATTGCTGGCTTCTATTTGTACTTCATACCGGCCGCGCAAATAAACGCCGCTGTTACTGCCTTCGGGATAACGGAATTCAATATGCAGTTTAAAATCTTTAAATGTTTGATCGGTTACAAGGTTCGCGCCTGAATGCGGGCTTTGCAATACGCCATTATTCACAACCCATTGGTTCGTACTTCCCATAGCATGCCATCCGGATAAATCTTTACCATTAAATAAAGTAATGGGCTTTTGCCAGGAAGGTGCTGCTGTTGCAGTTAAAGCGGGTGCACGCACAGCACCAAAGCTCATCGCTTTGGCATCCGGCATAGTTATTTTGCCGGCAAGCGTATCAGCATCCAATTTCGCTTCAACAGAAAGATCGTTTGAACCACGCTCCCATTGCGGTGGAATGGCAAAGCTTATTGTATTATTGTTGAAATTTACTTTTGATATTGGCCTTGCGCTGCCACCGGTGCCTACAAATTCTCCAATCAATGTGCTTGTTCCTGAACGCTGCACCATGAGCCACGACGGGTATTCTTTTCCATTGTCATAAATGGTAACATCCCATCTGCCGATAATAGCAGCTGAATTATCATTTGCGGTTTGAGCGTTGCCAACCATTACCGCGCTTAAAAAAAGAATGACCAAGTATGCGCCGTAACTTTTTACCAATACATTTTTCATATAGCTGAAGATTGTGGCTAAATGTAGTTGAAAATGTATTAATACAAAGCAGCAACCTGAAATGTTTTATAATGGTTTATTCAAACATGCAAATTTTAAAGAGGTTTGCTGGCGCGGTCACATGTTGCCTATCTGCTTTAAAAATTTTTCTGAATTGGCTTTTACATTGGCCGGCGGATTTAAGCTCAGCGATTTTTTAAAACTAATTGCGGCATTTTTCTTATCGCCCTTATTAAAATAGGCCTCGCCCAAACTATCCCAAACATTAGGGCTTTCGGGGTGTTTTTTAGTGTTCAGGATAAATATTTCAATGGCTTTGTCAATCTGTCCCTCGTTCATTATTTGATAAGCATATAAGTTCAGTTCATTTTCTGTAGAAACCTGTATTGCTGCTTCTACTATTTTATCAGCTTCTTCCGTTTTACCAGCATGCTTTAATAAACCCGCTTTTGTGCTAAGGGTGGTAAAATTACTGTTCATAGCAACCGCCTGGTTGGCCCATTGCAGCGCCTGTTCAAGGTTCACATTATTTTGTAATGCATAGTTGGCGGCACTGTTATAACCCTGCCAGGTAAAACCGATAGAATTTTTTAATTCATTGGCAGCATTATCCATTACAATTTTGTCAACATCAAATTCAATCTTTACCGGGAATTGTTTTTTCTCCCAGTTTAATACAAGTTCAGACGAGGTTTTGGTGTTGTTAATAAAATCGTATGTCAGCATTTCCGTTTCCGGTATACTGCGCAGCTTAATTTTTGCGCGCAGCAAATCATGTGTCGAATCATACCAGAAACTGCCCCAGAATTTTGAGTCTTTTGACAAGATCACTTCGCCGGAATTATCTTCATAAATAACAAAGAATAAACCATAGGCCCCGGCAGGAACAGCCTGTCCTTCCACCTTCGCATCATCAGAAAATGTAATCACTGTATTTTCATTGGCACCTGCCCGCCATGGCGCCGCATTGCCTGCGCCAAATCCCTGCACATTATAGCCATAAGGCACAAGTGCGCCCCATATATCCCTGCCTTTTACCGAAGGCCTTGAATAATCAACGGTAACGGTAGATATGCCGATAGTTTGTTTCACAAATGCTGCGGGGCTTGGTACACGTGGCGTGGTGATTACACCCTGGGCTGATAAAGATGTGCCGGCAAATAAACCTGCTAGCAATACAGCATAAACAGTAAATTTTTTAAGCATCTCATTAGGTTTTTTGGTGAAGAGATATTAATATACAGCCAATAAAAAAGTAAAGGAACACATTTATGCTCACACCGGAATTTTTATAGCTTAAAGGTTTATTTCCTGCACCGGAAATGATTACCATGAAGTCATAGTCTAATAAATTGTAAAGCCTTAATTCTTCATCAACCTATATCTTCCCTTAAACTTTATCTTTGCGCTCCTTTTATAAAGCGTATGTTTAACAAGAGAACGAAAATTAAAGAATTGCTGGCAACAGAACCGGCAGGCCAGGAAATTACAGTAATGGGTTGGGTGCGCACCTTTCGCAACAACCAGTTTATAGCTTTAAACGATGGCAGCACGAACCAGAATTTACAGGTAGTTGCTGCATTGGGTTTATTGAATGACGAAACGCTGAAACGCATTACAACCGGCGCCTCTTTAAAAGTTATTGGGGAAGTAGTGCTAAGTTCGGGTAAAGGTCAGAAGATTGAATTAAAAGCTGCATCAATAGAAATACTCGGCGACAGCGATCCTGAAAAATACCCGCTTCAGCCCAAGAAGCATAGTCTTGAATTTTTAAGGGAGATTGCGCACCTGCGTTTTCGCACCAATACATTTGGCGCCGTGTTCCGCATTCGCCATTCACTCGCCTTCGCTATTCATAAATTTTTTAATGATAAAGGTTTTGTTTACCTGCACACACCCGTCATCACAGCCAGTGATGCAGAAGGCGCCGGCGAAATGTTTCGCGTAACCACGCTGCCTTTTGATAACCCGCCGCGTAACGATGATGGCAGCATTAATTTTAAAGAAGATTTTTTTGGCAAAAGCACCAATCTTACGGTAAGCGGGCAGCTGGAAGGCGAGCTGGCGGCGATGGCGTTCAGTGATATTTATACGTTTGGGCCAACGTTCCGTGCAGAAAATTCCAATACAACAAGGCATCTTGCGGAGTTCTGGATGATAGAACCGGAAATGGCTTTTTATGATATTGAAGACAACATGAACCTTGCGGAAGAATTCATCAAATATATTATTCAATATGCCATGGATAATAACCGTGATGACCTGGAATTTCTTGCGCAGCGCCTGGCCGATGAGGAAAAGCAACTGCCGCAGGATAAACGCAGTGAACTTGGACTGATTGAGAAACTGGAATTTGTTTTAAATAATGCGTTTGAAAGAATAACCTATACAGAAGCAATAGATATTCTTTTAAACAGCAGTCATTATAAAAAGAAGAAATTCCAATACGAAGTAAATTGGGGCATTGATTTGCAAAGTGAACATGAACGTTACCTTGTAGAAAAACATTTTAAAAAACCGGTTATCGTTACAGGCTATCCTGCCGCTATCAAAGCATTTTATATGCGCATGAATGATGATGGCAAGACCGTTGCCGCAATGGATATTCTTGCGCCGGGCATTGGTGAAATTGTGGGCGGCTCGCAACGTGAAGAACGTTATGATAAGCTAACAGAAAGAATGGAAGCCATGCACGTGCCGGTTGAAGAAATGCAATGGTATTTGGATACACGCCGCTTTGGTTCTGTGCCGCATGCAGGCTTTGGTTTAGGTTTTGAGCGCATGGTGCAGTTTGTAACCGGCATGACAAATATTCGCGACGTTATTCCTTTTGCCAGAACGCCAAAGAACTGCGAGTTTTAAACAGATTTTTGGCGGCTTCGTTAAGGTAATTTCTTTTCAAAAACCTGCCCAGAGTATTGAAGCAAAGAACGTGTTTTGATGAACCCGAAATTCGAAACACACCGCCTTTATGTTGACATATTAATTACCTGCACAGCCTGTTTATAAGTCCTGCATGTTTTGGGAAGGCCTGTAATAATTCAGTTTTATCCGCCATTTCAAAGTCAGCAAAATCAAACCCGGGTGCAACCGTACAGCCGCTTAGAACAAAGTTGGCTGTTGCCGCACACTCAGCAGCAAACCAGGCATAAGCAGGCACAATAAACTGAAAAGTTTCGCCTTCGTCAATGGCAGCGCCTAATGAGATGCATTCATAATGCCCGTTGCTATGCAAAACATGAATATGCAAAGTATCGCCTGCATAATAATGCCAGCATTCATCGCTTTTTATACGGTGAAAGGCTGAAAAATCGCCTTGTTCCAGCAAATAGTAAATAGCTGTTGAAAAATGCCGGCTGTCTGTAAAATCATTTAAGGCGCCTGCTTCAATTAAACCTTTGCTTCTATAAGTTTCTTTGTAATAGCCACCTTCGGGATGGGGTAATAGGTTCAAATGATCTATGTAAAAAGCTGCGTTTTTCATGTTTAATTCTATATAAACCGGGCAATCCTTTATGGATAATCTAACGTTGCTGCAGATGTCTTACAGATAATTAAATATGCTGATGATATTGTGGGGGGTGTACAATACATTAAAAAGAACTGGAAACAAATTCAGAAATTAAATTTCATCAGGCTTGCCTTCTTCAAGGTCACCGTTTTCATTCACACTTAAATCAGTACCATCCGGTGAAGCCTCTTCCGTTGCTTCGGGTTCAGGTGTTTCAACCGTATCAGTTATTGCTTCCCCGGCAACTATAGTTTCTTCAACAACTTCTTCCTCTGCTTCAGCCGTTTTAAAGTCATCTTCATTCATTAAAGTGGGCTGGGCTATCTGTTCTGCAAATACCTCTTTTATTTTTGGAAGGTCTTCAGAAGAATTAATGCCGAAATAATCCATAAAGCTTTTGGAGGTTGTATATATGAGCGGCTTGCCGGGCAGGTTTTCACTGCGGCCTGTGATCACGATCAGTTCTTTCTCCAGCAGTTTCTGAATACTGTAATCGCTGTTTACACCGCGAATGCTTTCTATTTCACCTTTGGTTATCGGTTGTTTATAGGAAATAATAGCCAGGGTTTCCATGGCAGCGGTAGAAAGGCGTTTTAAAAACTTATCCCCGTTAAGCTGTGCTATGGTTTTATGGTAATCTTTTTTGGTGAGGAATTGCCAGCCGCCGCCGCTTTCCTTCATTTCAAAAGGATAAAACTCACTCTCGTATTTTTCACGAATGCCTTCAATACAGCTTTCAACCTGGTCTAAATTGATGCGCTCTTCCAAAAAACCCAATGCATTATTGATCAGTTCAACAATATCCAAAGCCGTCAATGGTTTTTCACTGGCAAAAATCAAGGCTTCTATATGGGGAATGATTGCTTTAAGTTCCATAGTAAATGTGCCAATTTGATAATGTGCTGATTTGCTAATGTAAAGCCACTAAAAAAAGAATTAGCAAATTAACCCTGCAATGCTGCTGCGCCGCTTACAATTTCAGTAAGCTCGGTTGTAATGGCGGCCTGGCGTGCACGGTTATAAGAAATACGCAAGCTTTTCAGCAATTCATTGGCGTTATCACTGGCTTTATCCATAGCCGTCATGCGGGCGCCATGCTCGCTGGCGCTTGCATCAAGCACAGCTTTATATAATTGGGTATTGAGAATTTTAGGCATCAATTCAGCAACCAGCCTGTCCTGTTCGGGTTCAAAAATAAAGTCTGCCTTTTTAGTGCCTTTTTTCTGCTGCACTTTGGGAATAGGCAAAAATTGTTCTGCCACAAAACGCTGGGTGGCGGCATTTTTAAATTCGCTGTAGATAATATCAACGGCATCAAATTCTTTATTCTCAAAAGCCTTTACAGCAGCCTGTGCAATCTCCTGCACATTTTCAAATTTCAGGTTAAGAAAAATATCCCTGTAAGTGCTGGTGGTTTTATAGCCGGTGCGGGTAAGGCTTTCGTAACCTTTTTTTCCAAGGTTCCAGATGGTTACATTGCCTTTGGCAAACTGGCTGGCATATTTATTAGCAACAAGCTGTTTTGCCAGCTTTACTATATTGGCGTTATACCCGCCGCAAAGGCCACGGTCGCTGGTAATAACTATCAACAGTACCTTTTCAACAGGTCTTTCAGCAGCGAGTTTTATATCGGCACCGCCTTCAATATTGCTTACAATATTGCTCAACATTTCCTGCAGCTTTTGGGCGTAAGGGCGCATTTGCAAAATAGCATCCTGTGCACGGCGCAGTTTAGCAGCGCTCACCATTTTCATTGCCTTTGTAATTTGCTGTGTACTTTGTACGGATGAAATTCTGTTGCGTACTTCTTTTAATTGACCGGGCATATTGCATTTAATTGTTTAAGTTTCAAGGCCTGCGCTCATTTTAAAAACATCAAACCTTAAACCGTGAACCTGATTTTGGCCGCAAAAGTAAGTAATGTTGAGGAGTTAATAATACTTGTTTTTGCCGGCGTCTTCCCTGCCTAATCTCTCCCTGATGCCAATGCTGAAAATGCCGCTTTTGGAATAACCATATTCAGCGAAAAACGATTTCCAGTGGCCGGCAACGAATGCCATATTTACCCAACCGTTTTTGTAACTGTCATATTTATCAGTACTATATGTTTCGTAATATCTTCCATAACCCGCTTCCAAAAACCTGAACGTGTAGCTAATCCTGCTGCCAAAATGCACCGGCGCATCATTACTGGGAAATATAACCAATTCGGGCGTAAGACTAAATCCATATATGCTGTAAGTAATGGCAGGCGCTATTAATACCCGTCCTGGATTTGTCTGCAGGCCGCCTCTCATCTGGACGTAAAACTGGGCTGAGCTTCTATAAGATAATAAACAGATACAGGTGCATATAACAGCACGAAAGGCCATGTACAGGCATCGGCTTATCATAAGAATGGAATTTGTGTAAATTTAAAAAATTCACATAATATTTAGAACCCGATTTTTATCCGCAAACTGAAGTGGATAAAAACTTGCATAACTGATTGATAATTTTTAAGATTTATGTTAATAACTTCTGTTGCCATTACTAAAGTATTACCTTGCAACCCTTAAAAAATTCTGCCAGTTTGACTTTAAAAAACCGGCGCACAGTTTTTGACAACAAAAATTTTTATTGCAAACAGCCAACTTGATATATGCTCAAATTTTTAAATAAGATTTTAGGTGGTAATAAGAGCGAAAAAGATGTAAAAAAGATAGAACCGCAGATTGAAAAAATCAACAACTTTTTTAATCAGTACCAATCGCTTACTAACGACGAACTGCGTGGAAAAACTACAGAATTCAGGCAGCGCATCCAGGATCACTTAAAGGAAATTAATGATACAATTGCGGCAAAAAAAGCCGAAGCCGAAGCCTTACCTGAAGATGAAATGATCACCCGCGATACTTTATATAAAGAGGTGGATGATCTGAAAAAAGACCGCGATAAAAAAATTGAAGAAGCACTGAATGACATTCTTCCCGAAGCTTTCGCTGTGGTAAAAGAAACGGCACGGAGATTTAAGGAAAACGAACAGATTATTTCTACAGCTACCCAGCTCGACCGCGATTTAAGCGTTAAAAAGCAATATATTAAAATTGATGGCGACCAGGTAATTTACAACAATAGCTGGCCAGCCGCAGGCAACCTTGTAACCTGGAATATGGTGCATTACGATGTTCAGCTGATTGGTGGTATTGTTTTGCACCAGGGTAAAATTGCCGAAATGGCCACCGGTGAAGGTAAAACACTGGTATCAACACTGCCGGCTTATTTAAATGCCCTGGCAGGCGAAGGCGTGCACATTGTTACGGTGAACGATTACCTCGCCAAACGTGATAGTGAATGGAACGGCACTATTTTCGAATGGCTGGGTTTACGGGTTGATTGTATCGACAAACATCAGCCTAACACTGCCGATCGCCGCAATGCTTATCTCGCAGATATAACTTATGGTACCAACAACGAATTTGGCTTCGATTACCTGCGCGATAATATGGTGCATACACCCGAAGAAATGGTACAGCGCAAGCATCATTATGCCATGGTGGATGAAGTGGATAGTGTGCTGATTGACGATGCCCGCACACCTTTGATTATTTCCGGGCCTGTTGGTAAAGACAACACCACCCAGCAATTCTTTGAACTGAAACCCCGCATTGAACAACTGGTGGAAATACAAAAACGTGTTGTTAACCAGTTTTTGAACGAAGCCAGGAAAAAGATAAGTGAAGGGGACGATGATCCTAAAAGCGGCGGGCTTGCATTGTACCGCGCCTTTCGTGGATTGCCTAAAAATTCAGCACTGATAAAATATTTGAGCGAACCGGGCATTCGCGTAAAAATGCAGAGGGCCGAAAATCATTATCTCGCCGATCAGCAAAAAGAAATGCGCGTGGTAGATGAAGAATTATATTTCTATATTGATGAAAAAAATAATTCTGTTGAACTTACCGACAAAGGCATTCAGCTCATAACCAAAAGCGGAGAAGACCCTAACTTTTTCATACTGCCCGATATCGGCGTCGACCTCGTTGCCATTGATGCCGATACAACACTTGATGCCGACAGCAAGCTGCACAAAAAGGAAGCTGTTTTAAACGACTATGCTACAAAAGCAGACCGTATTCACACCATTCAGCAGTTATTAAAAGCTTACACATTATTTGAAAAGGATGATGAATATGTAGTGCTTGACGGCGCTGTAAAAATTGTGGACGAACAAACTGGCCGTATAATGGAAGGCCGCCGTTATTCAGACGGCTTGCACCAGGCCATTGAAGCTAAGGAAAATGTAAAGATTGAAGCGGCTTCCCAAACGTATGCAACAGTTACTTTACAAAATTATTTCAGGATGTACCATAAGCTCGCCGGTATGACCGGCACTGCCGAAACGGAAGCAGCCGAGCTTTGGGATATTTATAAACTGGATGTGGTAAGCATTCCCACTAATGTGCCTTGTGTAAGAAAAGACGTGGAAGATCTCGTTTATAAAACCAAGCGTGAAAAATATAAAGCTGTTATTGAAGCTATCGAAGAAATGCGCAATAACGGCAGGCCTATACTCGTAGGTACAACATCTGTGGAAGTAAGTGAATTGCTTGGGCGTATGCTGCAACAGAAAAAAATTCCGCATAATGTATTGAACGCAAAACAGCACCAGCGCGAAGCGCAGGTGGTTGCAGAAGCCGGCCTGGCTGGCAATGTTAACATCGCCACCAACATGGCCGGACGTGGTACGGATATCAAGCTCGGCCCCGGCGTAAAAGAAGCGGGCGGGTTGGCTATTCTTGGTACCGAAAGGCATGAAAGCCGTCGTGTTGACCGCCAGTTACGTGGCCGTGCAGGCCGCCAGGGTGATCCCGGTTCATCGCTGTTCTTTGTATCGCTGGAAGATGACCTGATGCGCATGTTTGGCAGTGAGCGTATTGCCAAAGTGATGGATTTCGCAGGTTATAAAGAAGGCGAAGTTATTCAGCACAGCATGGTTACAAAAAGCATTGAACGCGCCCAGAAGAAAGTGGAAGAAAACAACTTTGGCATTCGTAAGCGCCTGCTGGAATACGATGACGTAATGAATAAACAGCGCACCGTTATTTATACCAAACGCAACCATGCTTTATTTGGCGAACGCCTGGCACTCGACCTGGATAATGCTTTTTACGATGTGGCCGATGGCCTTGTGGCAACCTTCAAAGAGCGTAACGATTATGAAGGCTTTAAGCTGGAAACAATCGTAAACCTCGGGTTAAGCACATCCATCACGCAGGAGGAGTTTGAAAGAACTGATGAAAAGAACCTGTCGCAACGATTGTACGAAGAAGCCAATGCGAATTATCAGCGCAAACGCAAGGATCTTGCACAGGTGGCTTTGCCTGTATTCAAAAATATCCGCGAAACACAGGGCGCCCATATACAAAATGTGGCAGTGCCATTCAGCGATGGAAGAAAAGCGGTGCAGGTATTGGTAAACCTTGATAAAACCCTGCAGTCTTCCGGCGCAGAATTGGTGAATATGCTGGAAAGAAGCGTAACGCTCTTTTTAATTGATGATACATGGAAGGAGCACCTGCGTGCTATGGACGATTTGAAACAAAGCGTTCAAACAGCACAGTATGAACAAAAAGACCCATTGGTAATTTATAAGGGCGAAGCATTCAATTTATTCAGCCAGATGAATGGCGAAGTAAGCAGCAGCATTGTAAGTTTCCTGTGCCATGCAGAACTGCCCGTTCAGCAAAATGTGCCCGTGCGGGAAGCAACGCAGGAAAAAACCGACATGAGTAAAATGCGTTCCAACAAACGCGAAATAGATAATGCCGGCCAGGATTATGCCGCCGATGAAAATGATTATTATGATCCAACCCCGGTAAAACAGGAACCGGTAAGGGTTGGCCCCAAAGTAGGCCGTAACGACCCTTGCCCCTGCGGCAGCGGCAAGAAATATAAAAACTGCCACGGAAGGGAAGAATAATCTCTCTATATAAAACAAAGAAAGCCTGGTGTAAACCGGGCTTTTTTATTTGTAATAGGAATGCATGCTTTCACGCTGTTAATAAAAGACGTTGTTTGCAATGCAGCTTCCATCAGCGAAAGCTTTCAATCTTCACTACCGGTATTTCTTCATCACATTGAACAACACTTTGAATTGTGCAGAATCCAGGCCCGGCAAAGTATCCTGCATCCAGTGGCGTTTAAAAGCTATAATGGCAGCCGTGGTATCCCTCACATCATAACCAATAATGCGCAAGGCCTGTATATCATCAAAAGTTGGCGGTAAAGCCAGGCTGGTCGTGTCATCGTACCAGTAACTGTAACCGCTGTCGGCAAGCATTTTCCAGGGGAAGCGAAAGTTGGGGTCATTCTTTCGAGTGGGTGCAATATCTCCGTGCCCAATGAAATTGGCCACTGGAATACCATACTGTTTTTTAAGCGCCGAAAGCAGGTGCAGCAAACTCGTTATTTGCGGGCCGGTGAAATCTTCAAAGCCGTTATTATCGAGTTCAATGCCAATGCTGCTGCTGTTAATGTCTCTGTCGTTGCCCCAGCGGCTTACGCCCGCCTGCCAGGCACGCAGGTAATCGTTCAGCATGTGATGGATGGTGCCGTCTTTACAAATTACATAATGCGCACTCACCTGCGAATGCGTTACCGTAAATGTCCTGAGCGTTTGCTCGCAACTGTTTTGCGCCGTATGGTGTATGATAACAAAATTGGGTTTGCGCAAATTGAAATTAATCGTTCCAACAAAATCCATATTAGGAAATGAATCTTCGAGCGGGTATTGTTTAATGATGGCGGCCAGCGCCTTTGTCTGTTGCTTATATATTTTATTGGTAGAAGCATAAGGCCTTTTGGCACAACTAACACAAACAACCAGAAACAGGCAGATTATATATTTCATGAAATGGAGTTGAAAATCTAAGATATAGGTTTTATGGTTCTTCAGGGCTGAAACTGGCAGGCAGTGATTGAAATTCTCGGGAATAATGACCAGATAAAATGGGGAAAATGATGACATAAATCGGGAAAAAATTGAAAAGAACCGGGAATTCTTTGAATAAAATCGGGAAGATTTAATCAACCTTTAATTATTTAACAGCACTGGAATAGTCATTCAATTTGCCAGAGAAAAATTATCAACGTTTAACTGGTAATGAACTCATTCGCCTTACAACGCAAGACGCTGCTGGTTTGCCACCAGAAGCATAAAGAGGTAGTCAAAAAAGAAATTGAAAGACGCAAACTTCTTTTTGTAAGCGCAAACGCCTTCACTGTGGAACCGCCCATGCTGCATACCTGCACGAGTATCGCGCCTGTACTGTCTCGTTTATCTCTATGTTGAATTTATTAGTCACCGGTTTGTGAAATACCTGGAATGATGTTGTACTATCCTGCAAAGGCATATTTAGTGTTTGTGCAATAGCTGCGGTTGGCTGTAGAAATTCTATCCAGTTAATGTTCCAGTCCTGTGTTGCGGTAGAAACAATACGCAATGTTTGCTTGCCCGAAGGAATATTTATGAAAGTGCTGACTGTTACCCATTTTTGATAGCCGCCGGTTCCCGGAATATTTACCGCTGCCAATACAGTTCCGTCC
>JAEWJV010000607.1 GCA_023386395.1 Bacteroidota bacterium | reverse complement strand
GGGTTATGCTGAAAGAATTTAATGTGGAAGGATGGGTGCACCTCGATCATGGCAGCAGTATTGAAGTTGTTACAAAATGCCTGGATGCCGGCTTTGACAGCGTGATGATTGATGCCAGCGAAAAACCATTTGATGAAAATGTGCGCATTACAAAAGAGGCTGTAAGAATTGCTGAACATTATAAAGCAAATGTTGAAGCTGAATTGGGTTATATAGCCAAGCTTAATCAATCACACACATTTGAACCAACGAGTGTTGATGATGCGAAACGTTTTGTGGAGGCCACGGGTATTGATGCGTTGGCAGTTGCCATTGGTAATGCACATGGCTTTTATAAAGAAATACCAAAGCTGCGTATTGACCGCTTAAAAGAAATACGGGCTGCAGTGCATTGTGCGCTGGTATTGCACGGCAGCAGCGGTATTCCGGATGCACAATTACAGGAAGCCATCTGCAGCGGCATCAGTAAAATCAATCTTGCAACAGAAACAAAAAACATTTTTATGAAAAAACTGCAATCATTATTGAAGGAAAGCGATGAGATTGATTTGCGCAAAGTGTTTCCAAAAGCAATTGATGCAGTGAAGGATTTGATTGTTAGAAAACTTGATGTAATTAATATGCGGGATCATGCATTGATTTAACTATTAGCGTATACTGCCATTGCCGGTTTCTGCTTTTTTATATCTCTTAAAGTAAACGGGTTCGCATTATGAAAAAAATATTAATTGTTTGCGCATTTATGATTGCAGATCACGCCTTCGCACAAACAGAAGCTGATAAATTATTATTGAATAATTACAGACCTGAATCTATTTATAAAACGCCTGAGGCCAACATACAGAAAGCTGCTTTCCCAATTATTGATATGCATTCACATGATTATATGCAAACACAAAAAGATGTGGACGACTGGGTTAAGCTGATGGATAAAATGAATATCCAGAAAACCATGGTGCTTACTTATGCCACCGGCAAAGGTTTTGACAGCGCTGTTGAAAAATACAGTAAATATCCCGGCAGGTTTGAGTTGTGGTGTGGCTTCGATTATACGGGTTATGGCACGACCGGCTGGCAAAAACATGCAGTGAAAGAATTGGAAAGATGTTGTAAAAAAGGAGCCAAAGGCGTGGGTGAATTGGGTGATAAGGGCGAAGGCGAATTATATTCGAAACCAACGCCGGGAAAGGGCCTGCATATTGATGATCCGCAAATGAAACCATTGCTTGAAAAATGTGCAGCGCTGCATATACCCATAAGCATTCATGTGGCGGAAGATGAATGGATGTATGAAACGCCCGACAGCACCAATGATGGTTTGATGAATGCATTTAAATGGCATGTGGATATGAATAAACCGGGAAAGCTTGGCCATGATGCATTGATAAAATCTCTGGAGAATGCTGTGCGTGATAACCCTGCAACAATTTTTATTGCCTGTCATTTGGCAAACTCCTGTTCTAATTTGCAGGTGCTGGGTAATATGCTGGATAAGTATCCGAATTTATATGCCGATATCGCGGCGCGTTATGCGGAGATTGCGCCGGTGCCAAGATATGCTGCGGCTTTTATTACAAAATACCAGGACAGGCTATTGTATGGCACGGATAATAATCCGGAAGAACACATGTATTTAACCACGTTCAGGATTCTGGAAAGCTCTGATGAACATTTCTATGAAACAGAAATGTTCAATTATCATTGGGCTTTATATGGATTGGATTTACCTAAAGAAGTACTGGAAAAATTATACAGAAAGAACGCGGAAAAGATTTTAAATAATTACAAATAAAACCTTGTGTTGCTTCGGCATTTCATGTTTGCGAAGTCGTAATAATACACAAAGAAATTATTCAGAGATGAAGAAAATATTCATAACATTATTAAGTTGTTGTGTTGTTGGTATTGCATCAGCGCAAACCATTATCACCGATCAAAGTTTAAAAATTGAAGTGAATGATGATTTGCAGACAAAAGTGAATACTACGTTCAATAATGCAAAACCGTTAACCAACGATTTCTCTTCATCAGAATATATTCAAACAAAATACTTCACGGCGAAAGATTTTCATCTTATAAAAAAAGAAAAGAACAACATTAACGACGCTGCGGGAAACGGTGTGGAATGGAAATTTTTCGGATCGGATACTATCAATCATATCGATAAGGTACTTTCTATAAAAACCTATAATAATTTTCCCGGTGCGGCTTATTTTAATGTGGAATACATTAATAAAAGCAATAAAGAATTGCCTGTTATAAAATGGGTGAATAACGAATACAATGTATTGCCATCAAGCGATACAACAGCATTCTGGAGTTTCCAGGGCAGCTCACATGCAGACCGCCGCGACTGGGTTCAAAAAGTAAATCGCGGCTTTCATGAAAAAAATTTCATGGGCATGAATGCATCAGATTATGGCGGTGGCATCCCGGTAATTGATTTATGGAGAAGAGATGCAGGCATTGCGGTTGGCAATACAGAAACTGTTGCCAAACTTGTTTCATTGCCAATAGATTTTGATCAATATGCAGATGCGGCAAATATGAGTGTGCGGTATGAATATTCCGGGCCGGAAATTTTAAAACCAAATGATACCCTGAGCACTTTTGAAACTTTTGTAAGCGTGCATGAAAAAGATTGTTTTACCACGTTGCGCAACTTTTCAAACTTCATGCAAACAAAAGGTATAAAGCCTGCAACTGCCGAACCCGCTGCGTTTGAGCCAATCTGGTGTGCTTGGGGCTATGAAAGAGATTTTACTTTAAAGGAGATTTTAAATACGCTGCCCAAAGTAAAGGAACTCGGCTTTAAATGGGTTGGGCTGGATGATGGTTTTCAACAGGCGGAAGGTGACTGGCACACGAATAAAGAACATTTTCCCGGTGGCGATGCAGAGATGAAAGCTTTTGTTGACAGTATTCATGCGAAGGGAATGAAAGCTGTATTATGGTGGGCGCCCATGGCTGCAGATCCCGGCAGTAAAGTGTTGAAAGCACATCCTGATATTTTGTTGCAGCAGGAAAACGGGGCGCCGCAATACATAACCTGGTGGGATGCTTATTATATGTCGCCCACTGATAAAGCAGTAATTGAAGAAACGAGGAACACTGTAAAAATGTTTATGCAGGACTGGGGTTTTGATGCACTGAAATTAGATGGCCAGTATATGAATGCATGCGCGCCTGATTATGGCGATCATAATATTGACTATCCGGAACAAAGTTTTGAAAAGCTGCCGTTGCTGTTTAAGGCAATTTATGAAATGGCAAAAAGTATAAAACCCAATGCAGTGATTGAATTTTGCCCGTGCGGCGATGTGATGAATTTTTATCACATGCCTTATACCAACCAGTTTGTAGCAAGCGATCCAACCAGTAGCTGGCAGGTGCGGTTAAAGAATAAAATATATAAAGCATTGATGCCGCAAACGGCTTATTTCGGCGATCATGTTGAGCTTACAGATACCAAAGAAGATTTTGCATCGCAAATTGGTATTGGTGCGGTGCCGGGAACAAAATTTGTTTATCCTGCAACCGGCGTAAAAAGTAAGGATGAAAATTTATTAACGCCTGAAAAGGAAAAGCTGTTTGAAAAATGGATGAATATTTATAATGAAAAGATGTTAAGCAAAGGCATCTTTCGCGGCGATTTATATGATATTGGTTATGATGATCCTGAAACTTATTGCATACAAAAAGGCGACACCATGTATTACAGTTTTTACAACGTAGATTTTAATGGTGAAGTTGAATTAAGAGGATTGGATGCAGGTAAAAAATACAGTGTTTATGATTATGTAAATAATAAAAGCCTCGGAGTGATTAGCGGCGATAATCCTAAGCTAAGAGTTAACTTCAAAGAGAACCTTTTAATTGAAGTGAAGAAGACAAAGTGATTTTGCCTTGCTCAATCTGTTATAATAATACCTGCAATGTTTGATCGCAGGTATTATTATAAGAAGATCGTTATAGTGTTGTTATGTGCACGTTATTTAAAATTAAAAGATGGCTGAATCTTTATCATCAGATAAACCCAGTTATTATTGCTCTGTGCATTCGTTATATTCTTTACGCCAGTTGATGCCAGCGATGCAGTAGAAAAGAAATGGCTATAACCTGCTTCAAAGCCTATTATTTTGGTAAGCGCATAGCTGGCGGTGATATCAGCTTCTGCTCCAAAATTGCGGCTCAATTTATTACCATCATTGTTATATACAGGGCTGCTGCTGTTAAACTGATGAATGCCTGCCATAAACGCGAATGACGAAGATGCTGTGTACTTTGCTTTCAGATAATAATCTATTAAACCTTTATTGCCAAAACCACTGCCTGCATAAAAATAATCCATCAACCCCCAGAATTTGTGTGGTGTTCCATAGAGCGGGTCAAAAGCATGGCTTTTATTGCCGGTTGAACCACCCGTTGTATAA
>JAEWJV010000600.1 GCA_023386395.1 Bacteroidota bacterium | reverse complement strand
ACACAGAGGGAGGCACTGGCCCGGACGGATGCGCGGAGCGATCGGGTTTGCCTTGATCTTTTGGTTCTTTTGCATCAAGGCAAAAGAACAACTAAACTTTAATTCATTCTTCCGTACTTTTCTCTTGAAAGAAAAGTACCAAAAGTTCAAGCACGGATGATATTTCAACACATCCGTGCACGGCCTTGATTAAGCTTTTTGTGCTGATGATTCTTCAGCAGTTGAACCCTGATGTTTACCTAATCATGATTCATAAGATTTTCCTGATTAAAAGATCATACAATCTCAAACAATCAAAAACGTTATATAAAAAATGTACTTGCAGTATGACACAGCATTCAACAAGTAAACCAATAATAAAGCAATCTACACAGAGGGAGGCACTGGCCCGGACGGATGCGCGGAGCGATCATGCCGTCCTTGATCTTTTGGTTCTTTTGCATCAAGGCAAAAGAACAACTAAACTTTAATTCGTTCTTCCATACTTTTCTCTCGAAAGAAAAGTATCAAAAGTTCAGGAAAAAATGATATTGCTTACAGCAGGTTTGTTTTTTAATAGTGTTCGCGAATCTTCGATTTCAGCACATTTTTTCTTTCGCCCTGATTAAACTTTTACACAGATGACTTTTCAGCAGTTGAACCCTGATGCTTATCTTAAACCAGTATTCATAAGATTTTTCTGATTAAAAGATCATACAATCTCAAACAAGCAAAAGCGTTATATAAACTCGAATACAAATAATATGATTGAATATTCAGCAAACAACATAGTAATAAAGCAATCTACACAGAGGGAGGTGCTGGCCGGGACGGATGCGCGGAGCGATCATGCCGTCCTTGATCTTTTGGTTCTTTTGCATCAAGGCAAAAGAACATAGCAAAAACATGCGCAAACATTCAGCTTAAAAAAGAATACAACAAACTTTTTCATTCAAAAAAATAATCATTACTAAAAACAATCACCCAAACAAAAAAATCATTTATAAAACACAAACCCATCATTTTCGCATCTCAAAAAAATAAATAATGACAGAACTCTATATACTTTCCGGCATAATCATCTTGCTATTGATTATTGTATTAATAAAATCATTCACCGGCAACAATAAGGCACTGCAACAGGCCATAGAAAATATAGAAGCAAAGCTGAATGAAACCGCCATGCAGCAAACCGCCATGCACGAAGCTTTGCAAAGCAACCTGCAACGCATAGAAGCCGCCCTGCTTGCCGCCACGCAGCACACAGAACAATCCCTGCGCAGCGATTTACAGCAGGGCCAGGAAGCCATCCGCAAAGAAATTCTGGTAAACCGGCTGGAAGTAAACAACCAGGTTTTAAGAAGCCGGCAAGATATAAAGCAATCCATCCAGTCGGTTGAAGAAAAGCTAGATAGCCACATGCAAAACACCGGCGCCATTCAGTAAAAATCACAGCGTTTTTTTGTTGTATTTAGAAACATGATTATCTTGTTTGCAAATTAGCTGGCTTACGCATGACGATTGAATACATACTCCTTGCCCTTATCACCGGTTTATTGTTATTGATACTGCTGAAACCAAAAGACAATGCCGCACATAAGTTTGATGAACTCAAAGCCGATATCAACCGCATAGAAGCATCTGTTAAAAATGAAATTGCTATTAACAGGAACGAAACCAATAATCAATCAGCACAGGCACGAAAAGAACTCGCCCATTCACTCCAATCCTTCGAAGAAAAACTCAATCATCTCACAGAAACCATAGATAAAAAATTATCAGCCTTCAGCGAAAGTAATAACACCAATGCACTCGCATCAAGAACAGAAATAAAGGAAGCATTAAACAGTTTCAAAAAAGATTTAGCGCAAAGCATCAGCGATTTCAACACACAACAAAAAGATAATTTCTATCAACTGCTGCGCAAACAAAGCGACCAAAATACAGACACCAGTACAAAGCTCGACACCATGCGCAACACCATCGAACAAAAAGTTTCTGCCATGCAAACAAGCAATGAGCAGAAGCTGGAACAAATGCGCATCACTGTTGATGAGAAACTGCAGCAAACACTCGAAGCACGGCTCGGCGAAAGTTTTAAACTCGTCAGCGAACGGCTGGAAGCCGTGCATAAAGGCCTTGGCGACATGCAAACTTTAGCCACCGGTGTTGGCGATTTAAAGCGTGTACTCAGCAATGTAAAAACACGTGGTGTGCTCGGCGAATATCAACTGGAAGCAATACTCGAACAAATACTTACGCCCGATCAATATGCAAAAAATGTAAAGACCAAACAAGGCAGCAATGCACTCGTTGAGTTTGCCGTAAAGCTGCCTAACAAACAAAACAGCAACGAACCTCTTTGGCTGCCCATCGATAGTAAGTTTCCCAAAGAAGCATTTGAACTGCTCACCGATGCGTATGAACACGGCAGCCCCGAACTGATAGAAGAACACCGCCGTACATTTAGCAAAGGCATACGCAACTGCGCACAGGATATTTGCAGCAAATACATTGATGCACCCAACACCACAGATTTCGCCATACTCTTTCTGCCATTCGAAAGCCTGTATGCCGAAGTGCTGCGTACACCCGGGCTCTTCGAAAGCATGCAACGCGAATGCAGGGTTATCATTACCGGTCCCACCACGCTCAGTGCGCTGCTCAACAGTTTACAAATGGGTTTCCGCACACTCGCCATAGAAAAGCGCAGCGGCGAAGTATGGCAGTTGCTCAGCGCCGTAAAAACAGAGTTCGGCAATTTCAGCGGCTTGCTTGATAAGGCTCAAAAGAATATACAAACAGGTCTTGACCAATTAGAGAATGTTGTTGGTGTAAGAACAAGAGCGATACAAAAAAGATTGAAGAATGTGGAGGTTTTAAGTAATGAAGATGCACAAAATATATTGCCAACAATAAGCGATGAACTATTAAACGATACTGAAGATGAGTAAACGATTGCCAAATTATGAAATTGACTAATTGCATTTTTGTGTTACCAGCGGTTGTATTTCAATTGAGCACGGTTGTGTCACTCCCTTGTACTGTATACTTTTATGGCAGCAAGATTCAAGGTTAACAAAAACGGAATATTCTGATTTATAAAAATTAATTCGTTTATAGAAATAAACACTAATCAAGGAAAAAACAAGAAAAATGGAATACCAAGTAAAGGCGTTTTTCGCTTATGCTCTGAAACGCCATCATGTAGTGAATTTATTGAAACAGCAATAAAAACAATTAATCAAAGTGGACATCCTGTAAATATCAGGAGTTGGAAGCAATTATCAATTAGTGGCAATTTTTTAATATCAACTATACTCAAAGAAATTGAAAATTCAGATTTATTTTGTTGCGACATAACTAATTTAAATGAAAATGTCTTGTTTGAATTAGGCTTTGCCATAGCAAGAAATAAACCCATTTGGATTATTCAAGATGTTACTATTTCTGAATCGTTCCAAAGATTTAAAGAATTTATTCTTTTAAATAACATCGGCTATCAAAACTATACATCAAGTAAAAATATCGTTGACGGGTTTTTAATTCAAAAAATATATCTTTTAAAAAAGCCTTTAATTGAAACTCTTCCCATTGATGATTCAAGTAGTGAGGAAAAGAAAATTTTATTTTATTTAAAAAGTCAAATAGATCAAAATTATAATCAGTATATAGTTGATTCTATAGAGCAACATAAAATTCCAGTACTTATAGATGATTCTAATGAGAATAAGGTTTCTCCTATTTCGTGGTATCTACGAAATTTAATAAATATGCCAACTGTGTTAGTTGAATTTTCTGGCACTGATAGAACAAATCATGAAATTCATAACGCGAAGTGTTCTCTAATATCAGGATTGGTTGTAGGTTTTAATAAGAAGTATAAGTTAATTGCAGCGCATCCTTATCCTACAAGCATAGATTATCAAGAGCATCTTATTAGATTTAGCACTTTGATCGAATGTCAAAAAATAGTTGAGCCTTTTTTGAAAGACATCAGAAGTCATGCAATTGAATTAATTACCCAGAAAGTTGACTTAAGTAAATACAAAAGAAAAGATGGTGTGCTTCAAAAAATAAAATTTGGAGAAATGCTTGCCGAACATGAATCCAATGACATTTATGAGTATTATGTGAACACTGCAAATGATGATAATCTTTTAAGAGCTGAATATAATATTGTTGTCGGAAGAAAGGGAAGTGGGAAAACTGCTGCTTTTTATTACTTAAATACAAAATTCTCGAGAGATATAAGAAATCAAGTAGTAATTATTAAACCCGTAAATTTTGAGATCGATGGTCTTATAGAATTAATTCAAGGTACAAATATGGAATTTGGGAAAAGTTATATAATTGAATCAGTCTGGAAATTTTTGATTTACACTGAAATAGTTAAATCAATTTATTTGAAAGTGTATGAAAAACCCATCTACGCTTTAAAGGATAATGAAGAAGAAATTATAAAATTTGTTTCACAAAATAAAGAAATGATTTTGCCTGATTTATCATCAAGATTAAATCAGCTATTTAATAATTTGAAAAGAATACAAGGAATAAATGATCAAACAGAATTTAGAGCAAAAATTTCAGAAACCTTGCATCAAGACCTTTTTAAGTCAATGGTGATGATGATTATAACATTTATGAATAATAAGGGAGTGCTTGTACTGTTGATTGACAATCTTGATAAGAATTGGCGCAAAGGAAGTAATATCGAAATTACATCTAAATTTATTTTAGGTCTTTTAGGCGTAATTGGTAGGATTAATAAAGATTTAAAAGGAGGTAATAGAAATCCAGTTGATATTCGAATGAATCTTGTTATTTTTTTGCGTGCAGATATTTTTCGACACTTAATGGCTCAGTCCAGAGAGCCTGATAAAATAGAATATACAAAACTTGTTTGGACAGATCCTGAGGTAATGTTCAGACTTCTAGATAGGAGAATCGATTATTTAAGAATTGATGATTCGATTGATAGTAACAAGTTTTGGATGGAATATATAACAGAGAATGTAAATAATTATCCTGTTAAAAATTTTATTATGAACTGCATTGTCCCTCGTCCAAGAGATTTAATCTTTTTTATTAACGCTGCAAAAAGTAGTGCTGTTTCGAAAGGGCATCATTACATAATGGAAAATGATATCGCAAATGCTTATGAGGAATATTCTAATTGGGTTTTTCAGTCATTACTTGTAGAAAATGGAATTACGATAGAGCAACTAAAAGAATTTTTATATCATCTTGTGGGCGAAAAATCAATTATTGATACTTCGCTAATCGAACAGGCAATAAATAAGGCAAAAATCCTCTTAGATTCTCAACATGATATTGATTATTTTATCGAACATTTATGCTCTCTTTCCTTTATTGGTAGAGAAATAAGAAAAGATGAATTTTATTTTGATTATGGATATGACATTGATGACAAAAAAACATTTCTTGCTAAAAAGTATAATTCAAATCGATTTAAAATTCACAATGCTTTCATGCCATACATGGAATGTGAAGATTATGTAAAGTAAATTTCCTTCTCCGCAATGTCTCTTTCTCAAAGCCATGTGTGCAGGCAAGGACATTGCGGCATCGGAGCATAAAAGCCCATTCCATTCCTTAACTTCATTTCATGCCTGTTCGCAAAGCCATACCAGAAAAAGATGGAGTGTATTTTATCACATTCACATGTACCAATTGGCTTCCACTATTTAAAATCTGCAATGCTTATGATGCAGTGTATAATTCCCTTCTTCGCAATGTCTCTTTCTCAAAGCCATGTGTGCAAGCAAGGACATTGCGGCAATCGGAGCACAAAAGCCCATTCAATTCCTTAACTTCAATCCATACCTATTCGCAAAGCCATAGCAGAAAAAGATGGAGTATATTTTATAACATTCCTTCTCCGCAATGTCTCTTTTCAAAGCCATGTGTGCAGGCAAGGACATTGCGGCAATCGGGGCATAAAAACCCATTCCATTCCTTAAATTCATTTCATGCCTATTCGCAAAGCCATAGCAGAAAAAGATGGAGTATATTTTATCACATTCACATGTACCAATTGGCTTTCACTATTTAAAATCTGCAATGCTTATGATGCAGTATATAATTGGTTCAATAATTTACAAACACAAGGTCATTACATTATCGGTTATGTAATTATGCCAAGTCATGTGCATGCCGTTATTGCTTTCAGTAATACAGGCAAATCAATTAATACAATCATATCAAACGGCAAACGTTTTATTGCTTACGATTTAGTAAAACGTTTGCAACAACAAAACAGTAGCTTAATATTAAGTGAACTATCATCAAGCCTAAACAATACAGAAAGAAGAGAAGGTAAACTGCACAATGTTTTTGAAACTTCTTTCGATTGGAAGGAATGCAGAACAGAAAAGTTCATTCAACAAAAATTAGATTACATACATTTCAATCCGTGCAAAGGAAATAAGTTAGTTGAACTGCCGGAACAATATGAACATAGTTCAGGAAAATATTATTATACAGGTGAACAAGGCATTTATCCTGTAACAAGTTTTATGGAGTTGAGAGATATAGATTTAACTGCATTACGTAAATGAAACCGCAATGTCCTTGCTGCGCACAAAGGCCACACAAAGAGACATTGCGGAAAAGAGGAAACGCACGGTCTCGTGGCTTTGCAAAATGCCATTACAAAGACCCTGCTACGACGTAAATACTTTTAAGATGTATTTTTGAGACAAAGATCATCAGCATGAAAAATTTGTTACCCTTATTCTTCTTATTGTTTATAACAACAATATGGATAGTTTCGTGTCAGAAAGAAAGCACCCGCAATACATACACCAGTAAAAGTGATGCTGTAGACGGCATTGAAAATTATAAACTCTTGCCAAAGATCATTTCTTTCAGCGCTTCAAACCACACTTTTCTCGATGTGAATGGTCATTCATTTTTCCCATGGGGATTTAATTATACAAATCCCGTTGTAGTTGATTTGTTAGAAGATCACTGGGACGAGGATTCTATCGGGAATTATATTAAACGCGATTTTTCGGAGATGAAGGCTTATGGAGCAAATGTTGTGAGGATCCATCTTCAGTATAATAAGTTTATGAAAGATCCTTACACGCCCGATCTCGCTTCCATAGCGCGTCTTAAACGCGTGGTTCAAATTGCAGAAACACGACAATTATATTTATTGATTACCGGACTTGGTGCGTATCGTGCCTCCGATCAACCGCAATGGTATGATACATTAAGCCGTGATGCACGGTGGCAAACACAAGCATTGTTTTGGAAGACAATTGCGGCAACAGTTAAAAACAATAGTTGTGTTTTTGCATACGACCTGATGAATGAACCAGTTGTTGCTTCGCAATGCCCGGGTGCAGATTGTGGCTGGCTTCCCGGTGATGATTTTGGAGGATATAATTTTGTGCAGAATATTTCGCTAAAACCACGTGATCTGTTGAAACCAACAATGGATGAATGGATCAAACAGATGACAGGTTCCATTCGCACAGCAGATAAAAAAACCATGATTACTGTTGGCCTTTTATCTCTTGGCGATATAAATCAGTATGCAGATAACGTAGGTTTTATAAGCACACATATTTATCCTGAATCAGGCCATCTTCAAAAGTCTGAAAACTTTGTAAACGACAATCAAAGTAACAAACCATTCGTTCTCGAAGAAATATCAAACCTTGCATGCGATACTTCTCAACTTACTATTTTTCTTAAAGATCTTACCGGTAAATACAATGGATTGATAGGACATTATCTTGGTAAAACAAAGAAGGAATGTAAGGCATCAGGTACCATTGGCGATGCAATACAGGCACAATTTATTGACTGGTTCGAGGATCATAATCCTAATAAAAAGTGACCTCAGCTCGGCGTAGAATAGTGGTTGTCCACCCTTGTTGGTGTTGTCAACAACAAGGAGTTTGATAAACGAATCATCATTCCCACAATCGAATTCGTTGGTCACAAGGCCAACGAAGGCTACAGCTCTTTCTGTCGTAGCAGGCTCTTCATTGCATAACTATATGCGCAGCATGCAATGCGATTTAAACCGTTAACGCTTATTTTACAGGCAGATTAAACGAACCATTTGTTATGGTTATTTCCTCAGTTGAATCATTACGATTATGCAGCGTACCATTGAAAGTTCCGGTTACAGTTGTATTGGTAAGACTTGAAATTGTAATTTGTATAGTTGAAGAATCAGGCAGCAGAAGTCCTGACACGTAAGAAACTGTATCTTTTATATAACTACCATTTGGATAATATCCATTGGATGGTTTGTTATAAGAGCCTGGTGTTATTTCAACGCCAAAAGGGTGCACAATGCCCAGCGAAAAGCTTGAATTATCAGAATCGCTTTTTGCATTCATGCTAAAGCCTGCAGATAGGTCGCCGGAATATTCCGAAGCAGAAGGGCTGTCGGAAAACGTTTTTTCCGTTCCGTTGAATTTTGCTTTTATAAACCAGGCAGAATTATCAGCTCCTTCTTTTTTGCACGCACTGCAATACAATGAAGCAATCACTAAAAGCATTAACCATCTTTTCATGACATTTTATTATTCATGATTATGCTTCAGGTGTAAACGTTGCAATCAAAAGAAATAGTACACTTTCTTCTCCGCCCTTTGTTGGTGCTGTCACAACAAGGAATTCGATAAACGAAATCATCCCACATGAATTAAAAACAGCACACAATCAAAATTCTTTTTCGCCGAATTCAGTTTTTGGAAGCTTGCTTTTTGTGGTAAACTTGTTCAGGTTAAAACTAAAATTAATCATCAGTACATCTGTCTCATAAATATAATTGGTAGTGGTGTAGAAGTCTGCGCCACTGGTAGTAATTCTTTGCCGGTTACTTTCACCCAACCCCAAATCAATATTTTGCCACTGGAGCGTAGTGGTAAAC
>JAEWJV010000531.1 GCA_023386395.1 Bacteroidota bacterium | reverse complement strand
TGCAATTATTATGTGATTTTTATTTTAACAGAATATCTTTCAGATATATGCTCCACCTTATCTGAATGATAAATCTTTATTTAACGGATTGATGGCAATATATGCATAAGTAACGTGAGTTTGGAATAAGGCTATAAATAGCCGGAGGGCGTCATTTGGCCTTAGGAGAACCCTTCGGATACAGCACCTGGCCGGGGAATTGAAAGAAATTAAGCAAAAAATATTTTACCTGTGACCAAAAATATATAAGTACTTATATATTTGTTGAATGAATTTTTACCAGGATTTAGGCTTCCTTGTTTTCGGCAGCCGTTTAAAACGTTTGGGTAATACATTTATAAATGATGTAAACCGCATATATAAAAATCATAAAATACAGTTTGACGCCTCGTGGTTTCCTGTATTCTATATCCTCTCACAAAAAGATGAAGTTTCTATAAAAGAAATTTCAAATAGCCTGAAAGTATCCCACTCGGCCATCAGCCAGCTTGCAAGCAGCCTGCAGCAAAAAGGTTTGATTAAATCCGTTACATCAAAAACAGATGCCCGCCATAAAAATATTATGCTTACTGCAAAGGGCAGAAAACTGCTGGAAAAGATAAAACCCGTTTGGTCTGCGCTTGAAAAAGCGATGAATGAGTTGGCGGAAGCATCAGGCAGCAGCAGTAAAAAAATATTAAAAGCTCTAACAGGCATTGAAACCAGTTTAAATGAGAAAGGTTTTTTTGAAAGAATTGAAACGCACCTGTAATTGTTTGTTTGTATGAGTTACAATTATCTCCCTCTCGATAAAGGCTGGCTTGATTTTGAACAGGTAAAAAACCTGCTGGATTTTAATCAGCAAATCTCCATTACGTTTGACGCACACGACCGCATTAATAAATGCCGCGAATACCTCAATAAAAAAATGGCTGATCCCGGCTCTGTGTATTATGGAATAAACACCGGCTTTGGGTTCTTGCAAAATGTGCGCATACAAAACAGCCAGATAGAGAAACTGCAGGATAATCTTTTAAAATCGCATGCCTGTGGAATGGGAGAGGAGGTGCCTGCCGTTATTGTAAAACTCATGCTTATGCTGAAAGTAAAATCGCTGAGCTATGGTTATAGCGGTGTGCAGATTGATACAGTGAAGCGGTTGATGGACATGTTTAATCATGATATATTACCTGTAATCTATACACAAGGTTCGCTCGGTGCGTCCGGCGACCTGGCACCTTTAAGCCATTTAAGTTTGCCATTGATTGGTTTAGGTGAAGTGAATTATAACGGTAAAAGACAAAAGGTGGAAGGTTTATGGCGGGAACTTGAATGGGAGGTTATCCGCCTGCAAAGCAAGGAGGGTTTGGCTTTGATTAATGGTACACAATTCATGAGTGCATATGGATTGTATTGTTTAAAAAAAGCAGAGCATTTAATTAAAATGGCGAATCTTATTTGCGCTTTATCGTATGATGCTTTTGATTGTATAACAGAGCCTTTAAATGAATGTATTCAAACAATCCGGCCGCATAAAGGGCAAATTGAAGCGGCAAATACCATTCGCGCCTATTTAAACGGAAGTGAAATCACAGCAAGAAAAAAAGAGCAGGTGCAGGACCCTTATTCATTTCGCTGTGTGCCGCAGGTGCATGGCGCAACCAAGGATGTTTTTGATAATGTGCTCGATGTTTTCTTAACAGAAATAAATTCCGTAACAGATAACCCGAATATTTTTCCGGATGATGATTTAATTGTAAGCGGTGGAAATTTTCATGGCCAGCCTTTGGCTTTAAGACTGGATTTTTTAAGCATTGCCATGAGCGAATTAGCCAATATAAGTGAACGCAGGATTTATCAACTCATCAGCGGGCAAAGAAACCTTCCTTTATTTCTGGTAACCGATCCCGGTTTGAACAGCGGTTTCATGATTCCGCAATACACGGCTGCAGGTATAGTGAGCGAAAACAAACAGTTATGTACACCGGCCAGTGTTGATTCTATCTCATCCAGCAACAACCAGGAAGACCATGTAAGCATGGGCGCCAATGCTGCTACTAAATGCCTGCGTGTAATTAACAATGTTGAAAAAGTTTTAGCCATAGAATTACTGAGTGCCGCACAGGCATTGGATTTCAGGCGGCCTGCAAAAACTTCTGATATATTGGAAGAATTACATGCTGCTTTTAGAAAGGTTGTTTCTTTTAATAAAGAAGACAGGGTTTTGCATGATGATATGATGAACGCGGTGGAGTTTATTTCTTCTTATCAATTTAAGTAAATGAATTACGATATTGATTTGCCGGAGGAATTGAAGGTTATTTCTAAACCTAAGTTTAAAACAACAGGCAAAGAATTGATTATTGTAAACAAACCCTCTTTATGGGATATAATGTTCCCATCAGTATTCATAATTATATTCTTTGTTATGATGCTGAATGGAGAAATGGCTTTTAAAGATTCTGGCTATAGGGATTATTTAATACTTGCTATGGTTTTGATGTTGTTATTATTAATTCAGTATGTTTCATTAAATAAAGTTTCTTTTGATTTTGATCGGAAATGTGTTAACATTAAAAACTATAATCCTTTGATTAATGTAGGAAGAAAGATGCTTCAAATACCATCACTGATTATGTTTAATGAGATAAAAAAAGTTTACTATGATTACCAATTCTGGGGAAAGGGTATTTATAAACATAAAGTAATTTTGCAAACTGACTCACCTTATAAATACACAATTGCAATTTTCTCTACGGAAGCATATTCAACTCAACTTTCTGCATATTTATATACGAAAATAAAAGCTGAAAATGAATTGACAGCACAAGGGAGTGACTCCCGAAAAACCGGGACAGGCCAACCGTGACGCCACGAAATACAAAAGCTGGTAACATAAAAATATTCATCTATGACAACAACACAGTCTAAATACGATGCTGTTAAATATAAAACACCAACAGGCTCGCAACTCAATTGTAAAGGCTGGATACAGGAAGCTGCATTGCGCATGTTGCTGAATAATTTAAATCCTGATGTGGCGGAGAAACCGGATGAACTGATTGTGTATGGCGGACGGGGCAAAGCAGCCAGGAATTTTGAAGCACTGGATAACATCATTGCTGCATTAAAAATTTTGGAAAATGATGAGAGCCTGCTGATACAAAGCGGAAAGCCTGTCGGCATTTTAAAAACGTATGAAAATGCACCACGCGTTTTAATATCCAATTCGCAACTTGTGCCTAACTGGGCTAACTGGAAACATTTTGATGAACTGGAAAAAAAAGGTTTGATGATGTTTGGGCAAATGACGGCAGGCAGCTGGATTTATATCGGTTCACAAGGTATTGTACAGGGAACGTATGAAACGTATTCGGCGGTTGCAGATAAACATTTTTCCGGTTCTGCCCGAAGCTCACAGCTCAAAGCTCATGGCTCTTTGAAGGGCACACTCAACGTCACTGCCGGCCTTGGCGGCATGGGTGGCGCGCAGCCATTGGCCATCACCATGAATGAAGGTGTCGCATTAATTGCCGAAGTGGAAGCGTGGCGTATTGATAAACGTTTACAAACAAAATACCTTGATGAAAAATATACGGATATTGATGAAGCGATTAATAGTGCTGTAAGATATAAGGCGGAAGGTGTAAGCAGGAGCATTGGCGTGTTATGTAATGCTGTGCATCTTTTGGAAAGATTGATTGAAAGAAATATTATACCTGATACATTAACCGATCAAACATCGGCACATGATCCGCTGATTGGTTACTGGCCACATGAAATATCTTATGAACAGGCAAAAGATTTGCGCGAAACAAATCCTGAACAATATATTGAATATGCGTATCGCAGCATGTATAAACATGTTCAACTGATGTTGCAGTTGCAAGACAAAGGTGCCATCACATTTGATTACGGTAATAACATCCGTGCCAGAGCTTTAGAATATGAAGAAAGGTTAAAGGCAGAAGGTGTAAGGCAGAAGGACTTAAACCCTACACCTTACACCTTTGGCCATTGCTTCGATTTCCCCGGCTTTGTGCCCGCTTATATCCGTCCTCTATTTTGTGAAGGGAAAGGGCCATTTCGCTGGGCTGCATTAAGTGGTGATCCAAATGATATTGCCGTAACAGACGAAGTAATTGCCAACATGTTTCCTGAAAACAAATCATTGCAGCGCTGGCTAAAACTGGCGAAAGAAAAAATTGCCTTCCAGGGTTTGCCGGCGCGTATTTGCTGGCTGGGGCAGGGCGAAAGAGAAAAGGCTGGTCTTGCATTTAACGACCTGGTGAAAGCCGGCAGGGTAAAAGCGCCCATCGTTATCGGCCGCGACCATTTAGATACGGGTTCCGTTGCAAGTCCCAACCGCGAAACGGAAGCTATGATGGATGGCAGCGATGCCGTTGCAGACTGGCCTTTATTAAATGCATTGGTAAATACAGCCGGTGGTGCAAGCTGGGTGAGTCTGCATCATGGCGGCGGCGTGGGC
>JAEWJV010000485.1 GCA_023386395.1 Bacteroidota bacterium | reverse complement strand
CGTTAGAATCAGCTCTTCGTTATGCGTCTTTCTTTCAACAATACAGAAACAGCATTTGCTTATAAATCCAATAAAGAATTGCAGGCCAGCCGCTTTATTTTCGGCACTATGAATTATCCCTGGTTTTCTGCACTTGGTGTGAGGGTTACACCCTTTTTAATGAAAACAGGGTTGCCCGTTCATGGCATTATCCGCAAAACCATATTTAAGCAGTTTGTAGGCGGCGAAACGCTGGAGCAAACAGCAGATGTTGCAAAAAGATTAGGCGAATACGATGTACAGGTAATTTTGGATTATGGCGTTGAAGCAAAAGAAGGCGAAGAAAATTTTGATCATGCAAGGGATGAATTTATCCGCGTGATTAATTATGCCGCTACGCAACCGAATATCCCGTACATCAGCGTAAAAATTACCGGAATTGCCCGCTTTGAATTATTGAAAATAATGAACTCTGCCCCGCGGTTGCGCAGCGGCATCCACGATCATGAAGAAGAAGGTGCGGAATGGGAAAGGGTGCGGGAGCGCATGTATGATATTTGCGAAGTGGCGGCAGAAAAGAATGTAGGCGTTTTAATTGATGCGGAAGAAAGCTGGATTCAGGACCCCATCGACCGGCTTTCTGTAGAAATGATGGAGATCTTCAACCGCGAAAAATGCATTGTATATAATACCATTCAGCTTTACCGGCACGACAGGCTCAACTTCCTGAGAATGTATCACAGCATTGCCAAACAAAGAGGGTTTATACTCGGTTTAAAAATTGTTCGCGGCGCTTATATGGAAAAAGAAAGAACAAGAGCGCAGCTAATGGGTTATCCTTCGCCTATTCAGCAGGATAAATCTTTCACCGATGGTGATTATAACACAGCTGTAGAATATTGTATTGATAACATCAATGATATAGCCACTATTATAGCTACGCATAACGAATACAGCAACCTGCGCGCTGCTGAGTTAATGGATGAAAAAGGCATTCCTCATAATCATAAACATATACATTTTTCACAGCTCTACGGCATGAGTGATAATATAACTTTCAACCTGGCCAAAGCCGGTTATTCTGTGAGTAAATACCTGCCTTTCGGCCCTATACGCGATGTAATTCCTTACCTTATGCGCCGGGCGCAGGAAAACAGCAGTATTAATGGCCAAACCAGCCGCGAAGTAATTTTAACACGCACCGAATTAAGGCGCCGGGCAAAAGCGGCCAGGGCAGCCAAACATACCGCCAAAGCGAAACCTGCGGTGTAACATCACAAATAACCATCAAATTTTTTATCGCACAGGGTATTATGTCTCTGTTCGTGCTTCGTCCTGTTCAAAAAGAAGGCTTCTTAACAATTTCAAATCATAATTCTTTATTCTAATTACAAAGGGCCAATTATCTTCGCGCCCAATAAAAGTTCTTGGAAAGGATGATTACGAGAAGAAATATCAGGGTTAAAGTAATGCAGGTTTTATACCAGCTTGACAGTACAGATAATATTTCCGACAATGAAGCTGTGAAAATTCTTGATACACGGCTCGATCAAACACCCCGCCTCTTCACTTATCTCATTTATTTTCTTACTGAAGTTGCCCGCTACGCAGAAAAAAATGCGGCGATAAGGGCATCCAAACATCTTGCTACTGCAGAAGACAAAAATGTAAACATAAAACTTTCGGGCAATACGGTTTTGTGGACTATCCTGGAAAATCATTCTTACATACAGGCGATGGCCAAATACAAATTCAGCTTAGACTCAACGGAAGAATTTGTACGCAGCACGTATGAAACGCTTATTTCAACAGAAATATATAAACAATATATTCATTTGCAAAGCAGGGATATTAAAAGCGAAAGGGATATCCTTGCCTATATTTTTTCTGACCTGATGCTGCCCGAAGAAAGCTTTGTAGCGCATATAGAAGAAAATTTCAGCAATTGGGACGATGATGCAGAAATGCTTAACACACTTATGTTAAGCCTGCTGCAAAAACCTTCTGCTTTAAACCTGCAGCAAATGCCAGATGCAGAAAAGAAAACATTTGCAAAAGAATTGCTTCAAACAACCATCAATAAAAACGATTATATCTCTGGTTTAATTAAAGCCCGGTTGAAAAACTGGGACCCGGAACGTATTGCTGTATTGGATATGATATTGATGCAGATGGGTGTTTGCGAGTTTTTATACTTTCCCACTATTCCGCCAAAAGTTACCATTAACGAATATATAGATCTGTCAAAAGATTACAGCACCGAGCAGAGCGGCCATTTTGTAAACGGTATTTTAGATGGTATTCATAAAGACCTGGTGGCGCAAAACAAGATTTTTAAAACAGATTTTAAATCAAAAAAGGCAAATTGAGAAAGCAGTACATTTGCCCTTTAGTATGAAGTATTTATTTTTTCTTATTATAACAGGCGTTGCTATTGCATCGTGCAACAGCGCTGCAGAAAGCAGCTCAAAAAACCTGGAAGCTTTGCTGAAAGACTCTTCAAAGTTTACCAGCATTCAATGGCAGGATACGGCTATTGATTTTGGCACGAAAAAGATGGGCGAGGTGGTAAATATTACTTTCACCTGCAAAAACACTGGCGATAAACCTTTATATTTAATTACGGTGCGCCCAAGCTGCGGCTGCACAGTGGCCGATTATACAAAAGAACCGATAGCGCCGGGCAAAGAAGGTAAGATTGATGCACAATTCGACACGAAAAAGAGCCATCCGGGCGATGTACGCAAAACAATATTCATAACGGCAAACAACAGTAACCGTGCACCGCAGTTCCTGGCATTTACAGGCACAATACTGGCCGATTCTTCAGCAAATAAATAATCTCAATTTTTTAATTAATAATTCCGAACAATGACACAAATGCTTACTGTTTTTTTAATGGCTTCGCCAGATGGTGGCCAGCCAAATTCAAGTTTTTCTTTAATAATGATGGGCGCTATTATCTTGGTGTTCTGGCTGTTTATGATCCGTCCGCAGGCTAAGAAAGCAAAAGATCAGAAGAAATTTATAGAAAACCTTCAGAAAGGAGATAAAATTGTAACCATAGCAGGCATTCATGGCACTATAAACAAAATAAACGAAGACAACACCCTGCAGCTTGAAACCAGCCCCGGCAGTTATATGAAGATTGAAAGATCTGCCATCAGTATGGAATGGACTACACAGATAAATAAATCAACGGCAGACGCAGATAAAAAATAAATTAAGATATTTGCCTTTTTTAAATCCGGGGTTTGTAAGAATTCCGGATTTTTTATTTTCATAAAAAACATGCATGCTTAAAATAGGCTTGACCGGCGGAATGGGCAGCGGCAAAACAACCGTTTCGGGAATATTCAGCGTATTGGGTATTCCTGTTTTGTATGCTGACGATGTTGCCAAAACTGTAATGAATGAAGATGCCGGTTTAAGAAAAAGTATCATTGGCCTGTTTGGCGAAGAGGCCTACGTTAACAACCTGCTGAACAGGAGATACATTGCCGGTATTGTTTTTAATGATAAGTTCAAACTGGAACAACTGAATGCGCTTGTGCATCCCGTAACCATTGCTGCGGCTGATGAATGGGCAAAAGCGCAATCATCTGCTTATGTAATTAAAGAAGCAGCTTTAATGTTTGAATCGCCTGCTGCAGCCAGTCTTGACTATATTATTGGCGTATATGCACCGCAACATCTGCGTTTGCAAAGAGTGATGAACCGCGATAATGTTTCGCGGGAAGCAGTGCTTGCCCGCATGAATAACCAGCTTGATGAAACCATCAAAATGAAGCTTTGCGATTTTGTTATCATCAACGATGAGCAAACTGCTGTGTTACCGCAGGTGCTGGATTTGCATAAAAAGTTTCTTCAAATGGCAGGGTGAAATTATCCTTAATGAATTTTTGAAAACGGCACATCGGCAATGGCATACTCTTTCCAGTCTTTGTAATCAAAATGCCACCATTCATATTCATATAC
>JAEWJV010000395.1 GCA_023386395.1 Bacteroidota bacterium | reverse complement strand
TTATTATCATTCCTTTGGGCCTCAATTTATTACTTAACGGAAGGGCGCAAAGCGGTGCAGGTTATTCGGATACATTGCAGTTAGGCGACGTGCACCACGGTACATTTACTTCAACTTTGTGCGCTTTGTCCATTTATATGTTTGTCACGCTGTTCAGCCGCAAACCCAATATTGGCTTCTTCACACGTTTCTTTGCTTTTGGAACAATTGTTTTGGTTGGTATTATGATTATGATGATGGGTTCAAGAAACGGCCTGCTTTCATTCATGATACTTTGCGCTGTTGGCGTTTATATTCACCTGGTAAGGCGGAAGATCGATTTTCAGTTTGTTATTGTTTCTGTATGTTTTATTGGCGCTATCGTGGCCTTGTTGCTTTCGCTTAATTCCCCCACGTTGCAGCGTGCGATTTACATGACTGATACAGAAGGTGGCGGCGACCGTACTTATTACTGGTCGGCAGGCGCACAGGCCCTCAGCACGTCTCCTGTTTTTGGCATGGGCGGCGACGAAACGGCCTCCATTGCAGCGGTAGCGAGGTATGCACCGGCCATGGTGGAAGACAGGATTATGCATAATACTTACCTCGAAGCCGCCGTTGAATACGGTTTAATTGCTGCCTTGCTTTATATAGCATTTGTGTTATTTGTTATAAAATGGGCATACCGTTTATACAAGCTGGCGCTCGACCGGCAGGATATGGTATTGGCAGCGCCGGGTTTAAGTTATTTAATAATGATGATTGCTGCCATGTTTGTGAGTAATCTTTGGGATACGAGTATATGGTACACGGTCAGCATCATATTTGCCCTCGCTATACGGCTTGTTTATCCGCAATGGTCAGATAAACGACGCATAAATACAAAACTTTCATTCGGGCAAATGGCCTCGCAGGTAAGGGTTGGACGTTTGTAAATTCCGGCGATTTATTCAAAATAAGTGTTGAATATTGACATTGATTATTCACAATCTCCTCCTAAATCAACGGTAATCAGCAGGTAATTACAATTTTCCTTCTTTCCACCATTTCTCCACAGTGCAAATTGTGTGAATTTAGGCCTGTGTAATTATACTTATGTTCGCAGGCACATTTTGTATATATACGGATATTCTATTTCGATTCGTTATTAGTGAGTAAATTTTTGAGGTAGGAAACGCCCCTGTAAAATTTTGACACAGAAGGGAATGTTTATCGGGCGTTCCATCTGGCCTAATTAAAAAATAAAAAAATGAACAGATGAAACTGAAGCAGCTTGAAATAAAAGGTTTTAAAAGCTTTGCCGATAAAACCATTCTGAATTTTGATGAAGGGATTACAGGCATTATCGGGCCGAATGGTTGCGGCAAAAGCAATATCATTGATTCTATCCGCTGGGTTATTGGTGAGCAGAAAATCTCGCAGCTTAGAAGTGAAAACCTGGAAGCATTGGTTTTTAACGGTTCCAAAACCCGTTCTGCAAGCGGCCTCGCTGAAGTAAGCCTCACTTTTGAGAATACAAAAAACCTTCTTCCAACAGAATTTAATGAAGTAAGGGTAACACGCCGCTTTTTTAAAAACGGTGAAAGCGAATATCGCCTGAATGATGTGGCCTGCCGGTTAAAAGATATTCATAACCTCTTTCTTGATACCGGTGTAAGCAATGACAGCTATGCAATTATTGAACTGGGCATGGTGGATGATATTATCCGTGATAAGGATAACAGCCGCCGCCGCATGCTGGAACAGGCTGCGGGCATTACTATTTATAAAACAAGAAAAAAAGAAGCAAGGCAAAAACTGGATGCAACCGAAGGCGATTTAAACAGGATTGAAGACTTGTTATTCGAAATTCAAAACCAGTTAAAAGTTGTAGAAAGCCAGGCAAAAAAGGCAGAGAAATATCATGAAATAAAAAAAGAATATAAGCTTGTTTCCATTGAGCTGGCTAAAGCTGCTTTGGAAGGGTTCAATCTTACATATAAAAATTTAAATAAACAGCAGGAAGAGGAAACAGATAAAAAGCATGCCTTGGATGCTGAAATAGCAACCGGTGAAGCTGCATTGGAAAAAGACCGCGTTGATTTTCTGGAACAGGAAAAAGCATTGCAGGAACAGCAACATAATTTTAATGAACTGGTTCAGCAATTGCGTACCAGGGAAAATGAAAAAAATCTTGCCTCACAAAGCCTGCATTTTTTAAAAGAAAAAGATGCTTCTTTAAAAGAGTTTCTTGAACGCGCTACCGGCCAGTTAAAAAACATTGAAGACTCTATTCAATATACACAATTGCAGCACGGGAAAGAAGAAGAAGCATTGCAGCAACTGAAAGACAAGCTTGATGCAGCCCGTGCAGAAACAGATGCAAAACGCACTTTACTCGATGAGAAACGCTCATCAACAGATAAAGTACGCAGCACGCACCTTCAAACACAACGCCGGCAGTTTGATGCAGAAAAGAAGCTGGCTGTTGCAGAAACATCTATTCATAATTTGCAGAGAAGCATAGCACAGGTGGAGCAGGAACAGCAGAACCGTTCTTACCAGGTGCAGCAGCTTGAAACGGAAGTAGCCGCCAAAGCAAAAGACCTTGAAGAAAAGCAGCAAACGTTACAACAATTAAAAGAACAGCATGAATTAACGCGGCAGCACATATTGCAATCGCAGGGCGAACTTGAATTATTGCGGGGAAAGCTTACAGAAGAAAACCGTAAGTATGATGCAAAACGTAATGAACATGATTTATTGAAGAGCATGGTTGATTCAATGGAAGGTTATCCTGAAAGTGTAAAATTCCTCCACAACAATGGACAATGGAATTCAAATGCGCCTATTCTTTCAGATATAATTTATGTGCAGCAGGAATACAGAACGGCGCTGGAAAATGTATTAACGCCTTATCTTAATTACTACATCGTAAACAGCCTGCAGGAAGGTTTGCAGGCTGTGGAACTGCTTGATAAAAATAAAAAAGGTAAAGCCAACTTTTTATTGCTTGATAAAATTGCAGGCATCAACATGGTTGCACAACAGCCGGAACATACCATTAAAGCAATGGATGTAATTGAGGTGGACGAACAATATAAAAAGCTTGCAGAGTATTTATTGGGTAATGTATTTATTGCAGAAAATGAAGAAGCCGTGAATAGTGCCGGCGACGGCGTAGTGGTGCTGGAACGTTCGGGCAAATATGTAAAAGGCGAATACACATTAAGCGGCGGCAGCGTTGGTTTGTTTGAAGGTAAAAGAATAGGCCGTGCAAAAAATCTTGAAAAGCTGCGTGAAGAAATTGCAGCGCAGGAAAAAGTAGTGAACGAATTAAAGGCGGCTATTCAGCAGAAACATAACGAAGTAATTGGTTATAACGAGCAACTGAAAGAGAACCTGATTAAACAAACAGAGAACGAAATAAACCAGCTAACCAATAATCTTTTTGCTACACGCAACAAGATGGAAAACCTGCAAAACATGCAGCAGAATGCATCTAACCAGCTGGATGATATGCAGGGCCGTTTGGAAGCTGAACAGGATATTGTAGAAAAACTGCGTGAAGAATTCATTTTACTGAATGAAGAACTAAACGCCACAACGGCTGCAATAAAAGAAGCCGAAGAAGCTTATAAAACTGCCGAGCAGGATTATAGAACTATATCGGGACTGTTTAATGAAACGAATATTGCATTTACACGTTTGCAAAGCAAGCTCGCTGCATTGCAGCAGGAAGTAAATTATAAACAGAACCAGCTGAAGGAACTGCATACACAAATAGAACAGAATAAAACGCAACTGGAAGAAGTGAGCGGCCAGATAACGGAAAGCACCGAAACGCTTGCTTCAACGGAAGAAACTGTACATACTTTATTACGCACAAAAGAAGCGGAAGAAAGGAAGCTGAATGAAGCTGATGCAGCTTATTATCATCAACGCAATACTTTGCAGGAAAAGGAAAGTTCTTTGCGTCATATAACAAAAAGCCGTGAAATAATCGACCAGCTTTTAACGGAAATAAAAGATAAGTTGAGCGAACTTAAGCTAAACCTTGCGGGTATGCGTGAACGCCTGCATGTTGAATTTAAAATTGACCTTGATGATATTCTTGATGAACCGCGTACATCAGATTCAACAACTGAAGAACTGCAGGCTTCTTCAGACCGCATGCGCAAACGCCTTGAAAATATAGGCGAAGTAAATCCTACAGCCATTGAAGCTTTTGTTGAAATGAAAAAACGTTATGAATTTATTCTTGAACAAAAGCAGGATCTGGTAAGTGCCAAAGAAAGTTTACTGCAAACAATTGAAGAAGTAGAAGCTACCGCCAACCAGCAGTTTCGCGATACGTTTGATAAAGTGCGTGAGAATTTCCAGCGTGTATTTAAAGCATTGTTTACAGAAGAAGATACAGCCGATTTAATACTTGAAAACCCCGACAATCTTGCTGAAACAGGCATTGATGTGGTTGCAAAGCCAAAAGGCAAAAGACCATCGAGCATAACGCAGTTAAGCGGCGGCGAAAAAACATTAACGGCAACGGCATTGCTGTTTGCTATTTATCTTATTAAACCTGCACCTTTCTGTATTTTGGATGAAGTGGATGCGCCGCTGGATGATGCCAATGTGGGAAAATTCACCAATATGATACAGCAGTTCAGCGATAACTCGCAGTTTATTATAGTAACGCATAATAAAACCACCATGAGCACAGTAGATGTTATTTATGGTGTCACCATGCAGGAACCCGGTGTAAGTAAATTAGTGCCGGTGGATTTCAGGAGCTTGAATTAAGACAAAGTGCAAATAATTTTGTTGTTTATCAAGAAATATAATTCCGGCAATTTTTAAACAACAGTCATTAAATTGCTGCAATGAAGAAACTACTGTTATTCGTTGCAGCATATTTTTTTTGTATAAACCTGTATGCACAGAAGCCAGCGGTTAATCAACCCACACCCTCATCACGGCAGCTGGCATGGCAAGCGCTTGATTATTATCTCTTCGTTCATTTTGGCCCGAATACATTTACTGATTTAGAATGGGGCAAAGGCACAGAGCCGGAAGATGTGTTCAACCCAACTGACCTTGACTGTGGGCAATGGTGCCGTATTGCCAAAGCAGCCGGTGCGAAGGGCATCATCATCACGGC
>JAEWJV010000372.1 GCA_023386395.1 Bacteroidota bacterium | reverse complement strand
TTTACGGATGCCTGCTGTAATTGCTGTTTTAGCTCCTGTATGCTTGCAGATTTCATAGCGATAAAAATACTTATTGTTTGTACACCAGGCAATGCGGTTGATGGCATTATCTTTACCAACAATATTATTGCTTTATGGTACAGGTGGGTATGTATAATACGCTAAAAGTTTCGCGCAAAGTAGAATTTGGGTTTTATCTTGATGATGGCAGCGATGGCCTATTACTGCCCAAAAGATTTGCACCAAAAGGCTTGCGTATTGGCGATGAAATAAAAGTATTTGTGTATCATGATTCGGACAACCGTTTAATTGCCACTACGCAAAAACCTGCAGGTGTTGTTGGTGATGTTGTGCAACTGAAATGTGTGGACACCACGGCGCATGGCGCTTTTCTTGACTGGGGTTTGATGAAAGATATTTTTGTTGCAAAATCCCAGCAGCTTGCGCGCATGCATAAAGGAGGTGAATATTTAGTAAAAATTTATATTGATGAACAAACGGGCCGCATTGCCGCTACTGAAAAAGTGGAGAAGCAATTGAGCAATGATGCGCTTACCGTAAAGGAAACGGAAGAAGTGGATTTGTATGTTCAGCGTGAATCTGACCTGGGTTATGTGATGATCATTAACGGCAAACATATTGGGCTGCTGCACGCCAACGAAGTGTATAGAAACTTAGAGGTGGGTGATAAGCTGAAAGGATATATTAAAGCCATACGCGCCGATAATAAAATAGACCTTGTGCTCGACAAACCGGGTTATGAACGGGTGAGCCAGGAAGAAGAAAAAATACTCAGTTTATTAAAAACGCATAAAGGCTTTCTGCCCTATCATGATAAAAGTAGTCCTGAAGCTATTTATAACTTCTTTGGCATGAGCAAAAAAACTTTTAAAATGGCGCTTGGCGCTTTATACAAACAACGCAAAATAGAATTGACGGCGAAAGGAATAAAAGCAGTAGCAGGATAATGCAAAGAGCTGAAGATTACAAACAAAGCATAAAGCCTTTATCTGCAGCCTTTTATTACCACAATACTATCCGAATAGAAACCATGCGCAATAAGTTGCACAAAAGCTGTATTTAATACTGCCGCATTTCTGTATTGCCGCAGGCTGCCATGCTTAAAAAGCAAATACGTGCAATCGAATGCCTGCATATTTATAAGTTTCTTTTTAATTCGTTTTATCAGCAGCTTTACTATTCAGCATTATCCAGCGCGTAAGATTATTATCGGGACCTTGCAGAAATAATTTATAAAAAGAAGAAAGCATGCCTTTTACATTCAATGTTGCTTTTTCATCTGCCAGCGGAACGGTTTCTAACAACTCAAATTTATCTTCGCCGCCTTCTTTATAATTGTTGGTTGATGATGCCCATATTTTTACTGATCCATTTTTTGCATGCGCTTTCCATTCAACTGTTATTGTACCGTTTTTATATTGTGCAGCCGCATTGGTTAATGACAATTCTCCAATAAGCGGCACACCGTCAAGTTCCCTTGCTGTTTCCAAAGGAATCTGCAGGTTCATAAAACGGGAAATGGTTGGAAAAATATCTACGATTGAAGCATGGTTATTTTTAAAATATCCATTCAGATTTTTTGCGTTGGTAAATATCCAGCCTGCACGCTCCCTGTCTGATTGTCCGCCATGCCCTTTACCCGTTTTAGCTGTACGGCCATGATCTGTTGTTATTATAATAAGCCAGTCTTCATTAAAGTTCTTTTCCCTGTATTGAATGGCTTGCCATACCTGCCCGACATAATCATCTGCATATTTAACGGCCTTATAAAATTGAGGGCTGTCTCCATATTTATGGCCCATATCATCTGTATATTCCAGGTAAACCCAGGAAAGATCGGGTGCATCGGTTTTAATTGTTGAAGCAGCCGTTTCAGCGACCTTTGCATCCATTTTATGCATAAACACTCTTTCAGCATCTTGCGGATAGTTTACGGTATCAAGTTCCAAACCATCAAACGCATAATCAAAATGTATGTTGCCGGTTGCAGCCAATCCATCGCCAACAAGCCTTGTCCGGTTATCAGTCCATGAAGAAAATATACCTATCTTTTTTTCAGGATAATCTTCTTTCAATATTCTGAAGATGCTTTTATAATTATAATTGGGATCTTTTATATCATTATCACAAACATTATGTTTATTCACCCATGTTCCGGTTAATATACTATTATAGCCTACTGCAGAAATAGTAGGCGTTTGGGAATAGCCATCTTTTTCACCACCAACCATAGCATGTGCATATCCACCAGCCTTTGCTATTTCATTCATGTGTACCGGATTTAGCTTTTCAACCACATCCGCCGGAATACCGTCAATAATTATATATACCGCCTTTTTTGTTTTGGGCTGAGCGAATAATACGCCGGTTACAAACAGGGATAAGCAAAAGATGATTAAATACTTCATTTCAAATTATTATAAAAGTTGAATAATAAATGCCTGTAATGAAACAATATTTAATATGATACTTTAAAGATTCCGGCCCGTATATTAATCTTTGTCTTTGAGTAATACCGCACTGTCATTAAATTTTATTTCAGATCATTCAGCAGCAAACTTATTTAGTATCAGCATTAAATGATTAAATAACTTCTGTCCTTTTATAGCGGCTATTCCAAAATACACAGCAAGCTATATTTATACTGGTTTTGAATGCATTTAAAAACTCCGGCATTAAAAAATGAACTAACCGTTTTCGAGAGTTGCCAGATGTTGGGCCGAATGTATAAAGAGAAAAGATTGTGTACTTAGGATAGTTCCTTGTTCAGCCGGCTTTATAACAAAAAAGGGTTGTGGCTGAAATGAGACCGTTGAGATATTGCAGGCAGTCAACCAGCGGTCAATTCCATGCTATAAAAAATTTAATATGGGAACAACAATTGCTTCGCAGATGCGCCTTCCAGCCCTGGCATCTCTAAAACTGTAGAGGTGTGCAGGAAGTCCAAAAAGCTAGATAAAAGGAGGAAAAGGGATTTTCGAAAAATTTAAAACCGAAGCTTTTTATCCTTACAAACGAATGGGAATCAGCATGCGGGATTTCTGCCTCAGGGTTTCCGGTTATTGATAAGTTTATTTATAACCAATGAAAAGGACTCGTTATGACCCAGGAGGGGTATTCATCAGTATTTGAGAAAAGTAAAAGATGCAACCAGAAATATTGCTTAATACCAAATATTATTTCTATTTTTCCAGCGACTAAGTTTGCTTGAAGAAGATTATTACCATATTACTGATTGCTATTCATTTCTTTTATGCCTTCGGATACACGCTCTTTTTTTCCGTAATGGAAAGCGCTGCCGACCAGCGCATGATGGTATTATTGGATAACAACAGGTATGATGAAAGCGATTTGGTGTTATTAAAGTTTGCATTGTATGCACCTTACATTCAAAGCAGCGGCGGCTACCAGCGTTGCGACGGACAAATTGAATTAAACGGCACTCAATACAACTACGTAAAACGGATGGTGCGCAATGATACGTTGTACCTGTATTGTATTGCCAACAAACAAAAAACAGACCTCAATAACACTAAGAACTTATACGCTCAGCAACATAGCGATAATTCAATAGATAAAAAAGCTGATCAGCCTTCTTTAAAACAGTTCAGCTTTATGCAGGAATATAATATTGCAGTTACTGAAGTTACTTTTAATACATATAATACTTCGCTGAACAAAACCCAATCAGTTAATAATCTCAATACGGAAAAAGGTTTTATACTTAGAACCATACAACCTCCCGACCTGTTTATTTAAGCTTTTAAATTGTTTGGGTTCATAGTGTATGAAACGACTTTGAACAGAGGAACCTATAGCTGTGCAATGATATGCAGATCACGGTAATGCGACGCAACCGTGATGCCATCCGTTCATAAGCTGGTAACAAAAAATCATCCAAACAATTTACTGTTCTGTCATTCACCAGCATGCATTTGTTGTGCATCATCAGCTTAAATAATTATTTCATGCCATATATTCCATTGGAAGAGCATTTGCCCGGCATTACGGGCCTGCTTGAATATGATAAAGTTGCCGCCGCGCCTATCCGTGAGCTTACACAAATTTTGCTTCGCGGTGAAAGCACTTTAACCGAAGGCGAACGTGAACTGATTGCAACCGTTGTATCAAACGGCAACCAATGTAAATTCTGCACGGCGGCACATACGGCTGCTGCTGATATTTTATTGGATGAGCACGAAACATCGCAAAAAGTAAAAGAGAATATTGTTACTGCGCCTGTAAGCAATAAAATGAAAGCGCTGTTAATAATTGCGTTGATGGTTCGCGAAAACGGCAAAGCAGTAACAAGGGAAGCAATTGATAAAGCCAAAGCGGAAGGCGCTACGGATATAGAAATTCACGACACGGTTTTAATTGCAGCATTATTCTGTTTGTACAACAGGTATGTTGATGGCCTTGCTACAGAAACACCAGCCGGTAGTGAATTCTATAGAGGATTGGCAGAACGTTTAAAAAATCACGGCTATAACCGTTTGCCGCAAGGCTACGATCATTTGAAAAAAAATAAAACAGTTGTGCCATGAAGCAGGTTGAAGTAAATATTGAAGAGCGCATTATAATTGCTGAAACTCTATACCAGCCTTCCGCCGCTACGAAACGAAGCCTGGCAATAGCATTTATCATTTGCTATATCAGCATTATGTTCAGTGGCATTTCATCCATGCTTATGTCAGTTTACCTGCCTGTTGCAGTAAAAGATTTATTAGGCAGTATATCAGATGAACGAATGAATTATATAAGTGCTTATATAAATTCAATCTTCATATTTGGCAGTATGTTTGGCGGTTTTGCCTGGGGTTTTGTTTGTGATAAGATAGGCCGGTCAAAAGCGGTAATATTTTCAACAGCATTATATGCATTATTCACGGCGCTCACCGCTTTCTCATCATCATGGCTTATTGTTGGCGTTTATCGCTTTATAACCGGGTTTGGCGTTGGCGGTGTAATCGTAACCACCAATATTCTGATCGCCGAAATATGGCCTGAAAAAAAACGTGCCATTGCATTGGGAATAGTATCCGCTGCCATGCCTGTTGGTTTTATTGTGGCCGGTGCATTAAATAACCTGGTACCGGAATGGCGCAACGCATTTCTTGCAGGCATCATTCCGTTAATCACAGCCGTTATAGCCATGTTTATTCTGGCAGAACCTGAAAGCTGGAAGCAGGCAAATCATTCACAGGATAATAATGCGGGCAAACAAATTTTTTCAGGCGGTTATAGAAAAAATCTTGTCAGTGGCTCCATCATTTTTGGTGCAATGCTGATTGGATTATGGGCCATTTTTTCATGGGCGCCAACATGGGTGCAAAGCATCACGCCGGATAACAACAAAGCAGATGAACTGCGTGGCATAACGATGATGATACTGGCGTTATCCGGTTTAATCGGAAGCATTGTTTCTGGATGGATAGTAAACAGGATCGGTATGCGGAAAACAATGATGTTGTGTTTTGCTGCAGGTTTTATAATGACGGCCGTTGTATTTAAACTGAATTCTTCAATAACCACTATAACATTGATTGAGATGGGCATAATGGCTTTCTTCTTTGGAATAAGCCAGGGTGCATTATCGGTTTATATACCTGCGCTATTTCCAACGAAAGTAAGGGCATCTGCAACAGGATTCTGTTTCAATATAGGCAGGTTATTTACAGCAACTGTTGTTTTCTTCATCGGCGCACTCGTGTCATTTCTTGGCGGGTATGGCAATGCTATTTTTATTTTTTCATTCATTTTCATCATTGGATTGATAACAACATTCAAAGCCCCTGCTCTAAAGGGAGAAACGATTAAGTAATAAAATTTATAATCAAATTAAACTTGTTACCTCCGCAAGCTTTACTCTCTGCCGCGGCGGAGATGGGGGCAAATAGTTATGGCATTCATAAATGTACCAGAAGGAGTACCCGGGATAAGAAGCCTGGTAATGTTCCGGCCGGAAACAGGCAAGCCATTATATGAACTGGCACAGGTGTTATTAAGAGGCAATTCAACATTAACTGAAGCCGAAAGAGAGCTGATAGCGGCTTATGTTTCTAAAAGAAATGATACCATGTTTTGCATGATGAGCCATGCCGCCGCATCACGCGCATTATATGGAAATGATAAAAATATTGTGGATGAGGTATTAAAAGACATGCAGCAGGCAAACATCAGCAGCAAACTGAAATCGTTATTAAATATTGCAGGCAAAGTGCAAATCCTTGGCAAAGAAGTAAAGCCTGAAGATATTGATGTTGCAAGAAAAGAAGGCGCTACTGATAAAGAGATTCATGATACGGTTTTAATCGCTGCTGCATTCAGCATGTTTAACAGGTATGTTGATGGCTTGGCCAGCTTTACGCCAACCGATGAAAAAGAATATGAAGCAATGGGAAAACGCATGGCGGAGAAAGGATATGTGCAGCCAAAATAAAATTCCGGAATTTAAAATCTATAATCTTAAACTTATAACACACTATGGCATTTATCAATCTTGAAAACGATCTGCCCGGTATTCGCGGACCCATGCAATACAGCCCTGAAACAGGGGAGGCATTGAATGAACTGGCAGAAATTTTATTGCATGATGACAACAATACTTTATCACGCGGAGAACGTGAAATGATCGGTACTTATGTATCCTCACAAAATGATTGCTTTTATTGTCAGAACGTGCATGGTGCATTGGCGCAATATTATTTTGAATGCGACATGCAGCTGATTGATGATATTAAAAAAGACTACGGGTCAACATCCATCTCTCCAAAATTAAAAGCGCTGTTAAGCATCGCGGACAGTGTACAAAAAGGCGGCAGGCATGTTACACCAGCGCAGATAGAACATGCTAAAAACCTTGGTGCAACTGATAAGGAAATACACGATACTGTTTTAATAGCGGCAGCTTTTTGCATGTTCAACCGTTATGTGGATGGATTGAACACATGGGCGCCGCAGGACAGGAATGTGTATGTAGAACGGGCCGCGATGCGTGCAAAAGAAGGCTATGCAAATATTGATTTAAATAAATAAAAAAACTACAACTATGAAAATAAGAACATACCCTGTTGGCAGCGTTCCCCGGCCAAAATATTTAGTGGAGGCTTTAGGCGCATTTGCACAACAACAAATAAATGAAAACGAATTACAGCAACTTTTTGATAAAGCATTAAAAGAAACCATACAGCGTTTTGAAGAAACGGGTTCTCCGGTTATAACAGATGGCGAACAAACAAAACCAAGCTTTGCAACTTATCCAATCAGTGGTATAAAAAATCTTTCACCAAATGGCGTAGTAATTCCTTTTGCAGACGGGCATACAAGGCAATTGCCGACCATAACATCAGGCCCGTTTCATTATACAAATTATGCAGATGCTTATCTAAAGAAAGCAAAGCAGTTAACAAGTTTGCCGGTTAAACAGGCGGTGATTGCTGTATCGGCCATCAGTTTATTATACCCGCAGGAAGGCATAGAAAATTATTCGCAGGAACAGTTTATAAATGACCTGGTGAATGAAGCCGAAGCCGATATAAGAAGCTGTTTAAACGCCGGCGCTCATCTTGTGCAGGTGGATTTTACGGAAGGCAGGCTTGCTTTAAAACTTGATCCTTCAAAAAGTTTATTGAGATCATTCATTGATTTAAACAATAAAGTACTGGCCCGTTTTTCTGAAGAAGAAAGAAAAAAGATCGGCGTGCATTCCTGCCCTGGTGGCGATCATGATTCTACGCACAGTGCAGATATTAGTTATAATGATTTATTGCCTTTATTGTTTGAATTGAATGCAGGCAATTTTTTTCTCGAATATGCAGGTGAAAAAAATAAGCAGGATGTTTTACAATGCATTAAAGAAAATCTTCGTGCCAATCAAACCGTATTTATCGGTGTAACGGATGTATTGAACCC
>JAEWJV010000170.1 GCA_023386395.1 Bacteroidota bacterium | reverse complement strand
GCGCTGTCAATTGTAATTGCTTTCTGGTAATTTAAAATGCTGCTGTTATAATCTTTCAGTTCGCCATAAACGCCGCCAAGTGTTAGATAGGCGTCTACAAATTTTGTATCATATTCAATTGCCTTATTTAAAATAGGAATGGCATTTTTAACATCCATATCATTTTGCAAAATATCCATCGCTTTTGCATAGGCATCCATCGCTTTTTTATTAACAGCATCAGGATTGTACTGCTGTGCCTTTGCAACAATTGTTATACAACACAAACAGGCTAACAGATATTTCATCAGTGAATTTTTATTTTATTTTTTGCCAGGCACAAGCGTTTCACAAAGTAAAGATGCAAACAAGTTGTTTAAATAAACTTCACTAAAAGTTAAAACTGAAAGTCCTGAATTTGAAGGCAGATATAAGTTTTGAAACGAAATTTGCGCGCAATAATTATTTTATTTCAAACCTGTTGTGCTATTAAAATTTAGGGAGTACCAGTTAAATAATGTTCTTAGCACGTCATGTCGAGGTAACGAGACATCTCTGCACAATTATAAATTCAAAATAAAGCAGAGATTTCTCCTGTCGTCGAAATGACGGTTCAACCTTCTTTCATATAGTTTAATAGAACAATACGCTAATTTCAACATACATGAGAAAATCAGTTTTTACCTTTTGCTTTCTTTTGATACTGCTAAGTTTATCTGCACAAGACACCACACAAAAAATCACCTATGACCGTTTCAACAGTGCGGCACAGCAGCAAAAACCATATATTATTTTAATTTCTGTAGATGGCCTGCGCTGGGATTTTATTCAGAAATATCATGCGGAAAATTTAATAAACCTTGGCAGCGGCGGCGTAACCGCATCTTCCATGATTCCGTCTTTCCCTTCGCTCACTTTTCCCAATCATTATACCATTGCAACCGGGCTTTACCCGGCGCATCATGGCTTGGTGAATAACAGTTTTTATGATGAAAACAAAAAGGCATTTTATGCCATGAGCAATAAAAGCGCTGTGCGGGATAGCTCCTGGTATGGCGGTACGCCTTTATGGGTTTTGGCAGAAGAACAAAAAATGCTGAGCGCCAGTTTTTACTGGGTGGGCTCAGAAGCTGCAGAACACGGCATTTTTCCAACATATACTTATTATTATAATGAAGCAATCAATATTGACAGGCGCATTGAAGTGGTAAAAAACTGGCTGCAGTTACCTGAAAACAGGCGGCCGCATTTTATAGCTTTTTATTTTCCGCAGGTGGATCATGCAGCGCATTTATTTGGGCCGGATTCAAAAGAAACAGCAATGGCTGTTCAGTTTGTTGACAGTGCTGTTGCGAAAATGGTTTCTACTGTAAATGCATTGAATTTGCCGGTCAATTATATATTGGTTTCAGATCACGGTATGACGCAGGTTGATACGGAGAACACTTTGCCTTTGCCCGCTGTAATTGATACATCAAAATTTATTGTTCCCAACGGCGATGCTTTACTGCAGTTATATGCCAAAGACAAAAACGATGTATTGCCAACGTATAAACAGTTAAAAGCAACAGCAAAAGATTATGATGTTTATTTAACAACCAATACCCCGGCACACTGGCATTTTAGCAAAAAAGATGATTATTATAACCGTATCGGCGATATTATTCTCACGCCACATTTGCCCAAAATTTTTAAAATCAGGAACCGGAAAATAACACCCGGCAAGCATGGCTTTGACCCGGAAATTGAAGACATGCATGCTACATTTATGGCCTGGGGGCCTGCCTTTAAGCAGGGCAGGAAAATCCGCTCATTTGAAAACGTGCATGTGTACCCGCTTGTTGCAAAAATCTTAGGGCTTAGTTACACAGAAAAGATCGATGGCAAATTATCTGTATTGAAAAACATTCTCAGGTAATATATCAATGCGGCCAGGCGCATCTGGCATAAGCTTTTCGAGCATTTTATTGAATAACGGTCTATTAACTCATACGCGTAATAATCAACGGTATGGCTTTTGTTGGATAAAGGTTAAAACCTTTGTTGATTAAACATTGCAGCAACGTTTTTCAAAGATTTACCGTTAATGTTTAATCATAAACTTTAAAAGGCTGGTTGAATTAAATTGAATGAATGATATAATAATCAAAAGGTTCCGGATTAAAACGGGTATTCTTTAGTGTAATACAGGATGATGAAGTGCGATGTATCAGGTACCTATTGTTTCCAGACCAACAGCAAAATAATTCAGCCAGCTTTTTACTTAAATATCTATTATGAAAAAATGCCTTTTTCTTTTATTACTTACACCGCTTTTCATTAAAACATCTGCGCAAAATGATAACATGACGTATGATCCCAATAAAGCTTTAATGGTAACAATTGGCGCCGGCGCCGGTTATAATGATTACAAACACCTGAACAACCGGCTGGATGATGCCGGCATTCTTACCGTTGGTAAATTTTCCATCAGCAATATGCTGGAAGCAGATATGCGCATGAAAAAACTGTTGATAGGATTGGGTTCAAATATGAATTTATCAGCCAAAAAAAATGATGATTATAAAACCTGGCTTATGAGTTTTTATGGCGGTGCTCATGTAGGCTATTATGTTGCCAATAGTAAAAATTTCCATTTTGCACCGCAGGTTGGCATCGGCGCTTACGGATCGTTTGTTAAAATAACGGAACGCAATGGCCATGATAATTTTAATGAACTGATAACCGATGGCAACAGCACAACCATAAGCCAATATACACCTGCACTCGATTTTGCTTTACGATTTGATTTTGCTGATTTCAGCAAAAGTAAAACAGGCGTGGCCGGGTTGCGGTTAGGTTACAAGCTGGGTTTAAGTGACCGCGGCTGGGGTGATGATGCAGGAACCTCAGTGGTTGACGGATCGCCCAAAGACAGGATTGGCCAGTTTTATGCAATGGCGACAATAGGCCTAACGGCACTGAAGCCAAATAACTGGAAAGGTATGAAGCATATGCACTAGAAGCATTTAATGCGAGATATATTTATCAACCGGCATACGGTTTTGCAGGCTCCGGCCCAGCGTTAATTCATCCGCATATTCAAGATCACCGCCAAACGCAATGCCGCGGGCTATGGTCGTAATACGGCAATTAAAATCCTTAATCTTTTTCTGGATATAATAGATAGTGGTATCGCCCTGTATGTTTGGGCTTAAAGCAAAAATGAGTTCTTCTGTTTGTTCTTTCTGAATGCGCTGCAACAAAGATTCTATCTGCAACTGGCCGGGCCCAATTCCATCTAAGGGAGAAATAACACCGCCCAAAATATGATAGGTTCCGCTAAACTGCTGCGTGTTTTCAATAGCAATAACATCCCGCAAATTTTCCACCACACAAATCAATCTTTGATTGCGCAGGCTGTTGGCGCAAACAGCACATATATCTGCATCGCTTACATTGTGGCAACGCTGGCAAAATTTTATTTCACGGCGCATGCGGGAAATAATTTCACTGAAATTTTCAGTTATAGTTTCATCCTGTTTTAGAAGATACAACACCATGCGCAATGCGGTTTTTTTACCAATTCCCGGGAACCTGGCAAACTCATTCACTGCATTTTCAAGAAGGGAAGAAGAAAATTGCATAATGCAAAAATAATAACTGCTTTGTTAACTCGATGTTCATAAAGAATAGTTCACGGTTTATTCAATTTCCCTTCCCTCACATTTCAACTTTTCAACTATTCAGCCAATCAACTTTTTTGCTACCCCAAAATTCCCAGCTCAGCCAATCAACCAAAACAATTTAATTTAGCAACCTCAATCGATTGATTATGGCAGTTTCACAACGCATAGCAGTAGTTACAGGTGCTTCAGGCAATCTTGGTAAAGCAGTAGTAAAAAAATTTATTGATGAAGGTTATTTTGTTATTGGCACCAGGCATACAACTGATACAGCATTTTCATCATTTTCTGAAAACAAATTTGAAAGCATTGAAGTTGACCTTACAGATGAAGAAGCTGCGCAGGTATTTGTGGATAATGTGATCGCAAAACATAATCGTATTGACGTGGCCATACTTACGGCTGGCGGTTTTGCTATGGGAAATATTGCGGAAACAAAAACAAGCGATATTGCCAGGCAATACAAATTGAATTTTGAAACCACCTATAATATTGCAAGGCCTGTTTTTACCCACATGCAGCAACAAAACAACGGCAGAATTTTCATCACCGGTTCAAAGCCCGGGCTTGATATGAGAAACAGCAAAGGCATGGTTGCTTATGGTTTGACAAAATCACTTATTTTCCGCCTGGCTGAATTGATGAATGAAGAAGCCAAAGGTAAAAATGTAGTAACAAATGTAATTGTGCCCGCTACCATTGATACGCCGCAAAACCGCGAAAGCATGCCTGGCGGCCATTTTGATAGATGGACAACGCCCGAATCCATTGCCGGTATTATCCACTGGTATTGTACCAATGAATCTGCAGTTTTACGCGAAGGCATTTTAAAAGTTTATAATTCTGCCTGATCAGGAATTTGTATATCTCTTCATCGCTTTGTACTTTGCCGCAATAATTTAATGATGAGGCCTGTTGGTATTTATGATATTATTCGTATTGATGAATTTTCTTCCACGCCGAAGTACCAGCAAATCATCAATTCCATTCTCAAGGCAATAGAATCGGGAAGGCTGCAGCAGCAGGATATACTGCCCTCTATTAATGATCTTAGTTATGAACTTGATGTATCAAGGGATACGGCGGAAAAAGGTTACCGTTATTTAAAGAAAACAGGTGTGCTTGGCTCTGTGCCCGGGAAAGGCTATTTTATTAAAAACACCGTGGTTAACCATGTGTTGAATATTTGCTTACTGTTTAATAAACTGAGTGCGCATAAGAAAATCATTTACGATTCTTTTGTTGAAGCGCTTGGCAGCAACGCCGCAATAGATTTTTATATCTACAACAACGATTTTTCTCTGTTTAAAAAACTCTTAAGCAGCAAGCAGGAAGATTATACGCACTATGTTATCATTCCGCATTTTATAGAAGGTGGTGAAAAAGCTGCTGACATCATTAACACGCTTCCAAAAGACAAGCTGATTTTGCTCGATAAAAAAGTTGCCGGCGTAGATGGCGAATATGGCGCCGTTTATGAAAATTTTTCAAAGGACATCTATACGGCGCTGGATAATGCAAAAGAGCAGTTAAGCAAGTATCATTCATTAAAAATCCTTTTTCCGCAAAGCAGTTATTACCCCCATGAAATAACAGACGGCTTTTCCAGGTTTTGCCAGGATTATGCATTTAAATATAAAGTAGTAAGCAATATAAAAGTAGAAGAACTTAAAAAAGGTGAGGCTTATATTTCGGTGATGGAAGATGACCTTGTAACATTAATTGAACGCATTCTTCAATCAAATCTTGAAGTGGGCAAAGACATTGGCATTATTTCTTATAATGAAACGCCGGTTAAAAAAATTATTCTTAATGGCATTACCACCATATCTACCGATTTTAAGAAGATGGGTAAAATGACAGCCGAATTAATTTTAAGCGGATCGAGGCAGCACATTGAAGTACCGTTTATGCTTACCATGCGAAACTCGCTGTGATTTAACAGGCCAGTCGTGAAATGCCAAACGTGAAAGTTTCAGGATTTGCCAGATCTAATGTTGAACTTAAATTCAATGCGCCTGCATTAACGTTTCAAGATCAACAAAATTCCAATCCATGACAGCGCATGACAGTAAACGGATAATACATTTTATTTTTACCACTAATTGCCATAACCATGCAGATAAAATACAATAGCCGCTATCCGGCGATAGATGATCTTATAAAAAAAGCAAAGCGCAAAATTCCGCGTTTCGCATTTGAGTATCTTGATGGCGGCTGCAATGAAGATGTAAACCTTCACAAGAACACAGCAGAATTGCGAACCATAGAACTGATACCTTATTACCTTCAAAACTATAAACCATCTAACCTGCACACAGAACTTTTTGGCCACGTGTATGATGCCCCGTTTGGCATTGCACCAGTCGGCCTGCAGGGCCTTATGTGGCCTAATGCGCCTGAAATACTTGCCAGGGCTGCATTTGAACATAATATTCCTTTTATATTAAGCACAGTCACTACGTCATCCATTGAAAGAATAGCGGAGATAACAGAAGGCCGCGCCTGGTTCCAGTTATATCATCCTGCAGAAAATGAAATAAGGGACAGTATTATCAACAGGGCTGCATCGGCGCAATTACCCGTACTCGTTATATTAAGTGATGTGCCAACATTTGGCTGGCGGCCCAGGGATATACGTAACGGCCTTGCCATGCCGCCAAAAATGACTTTGCAAAATATTTTACAGATAATGGGCAAACCTGAATGGGCATTGAAAACTTTAATACATGGCCAGCCTGCATTTGCCACCATGAAACAATACATGCCAAAAGGCCTTAACATGAGGCAGCTTGGCTTGTATATGAACAAAACTTTTTCGGGCAGGCTGAATGAAGAAAAGATAAAGCCAATAAGGGATATGTGGAAGGGTAAACTTGTTATAAAAGGTGTGGCAAGTGAAGAAGATACAGAGACAGCTATTAAATTAGGTTTGGACGGCATTATTGTTTCCAATCATGGCGGCAGGCAGTTAGATGCAGGGCAATCTACCATTCATTCGCTTCAGCCCATTGTAAAAAAGTATAAGAATAAAATAAAGATCATGATGGACAGCGGCATCCGTTCCGGCCCCGACATTGCACGCACATTGGCAAGCGGCGCCGAATTTGCTTTTCTTGGCCGCACATTTATGTATAGCGTGGCAGCACTAGGCGATGAAGGCGGCAATCATGCCATATCCATTTTAAAAATGCAGGTGCAGCAGGTAATGGAACAGGTTTGTTGCCCCACTATAGCAGATTTTCCCAATCATCTTATTAATAAGAGTTAACCTTTTATTTAAAACATGCCCGCATAGCAATAAGCATAACAGTACATAACGGTATAAAAAATTTCAGAAATTAATTTTACATTATACAAAACCTTTCTAACGAATGCAGGTTATATCGGGTATCATTTTTCACTTTATCGGTGGCTTTGCTTCTGGCAGTTTCTACGTGCCATATAAAAAAGTAAGCGGCTGGCACTGGGAAAACTACTGGCTGATAGGTGGCTTGTTCTCATGGCTCATCGTTCCGCCAATTGCAGCCTGGATAACCATTCCCGGCTTTACCGAAATAATCGCGCAAACGGATGCCTCTGTTTTTTGGTGGACATTTTTCTGGGGCATTCTCTGGGGCATCGGCGGTTTAATGTATGGCCTCGGTATGCGTTATTTAGGTATGAGTTTGGGCAACTCGGTGCTGCTTGGCTTTACGTCTGCATTTGGCGCATTGGTTCCATCTATCTATTATAATTTTCATCCGCAGGATGGAAAAACAACATTTACCGACCTGCTTACTACTTCCTGGGGACGCATTGTTTTGGTGGGAATTATAATATGCCTGCTTGGTATTTTTATCTGCGGCAGGGCAGGTGTATTAAAAGAAAAAGAACTGCCTGAAGAAAAAAAGAAGGAAAGCATAAAGGAATTTAATCTCGTAAAAGGTTTAATTGTTTGTATTATTTCCGGCATTCTCAGCGCCTGTTTTAATTATGGTATTGAAGCCGGATCGCCCATGGCTGAAGTGGCCAATAATATGTGGAAGGCGGCCCATCCATCAGAAACAACTAATTTTTTATACCGCAATAATGTAATTTATGTAGTGCTGTTATGGGGTGGTTTAACAACCAATTTTGTATGGTGTATGATCTTAAACGTGCGCAACAAAACGTTTGGCGACTATACAAACAGCAACTATCCTTTATTACGGAATCTTATTTTCTGTGCACTGGCCGGCACAACATGGTTTTTACAGTTTTTCTTTTATGGAATGGGGGAAAGTAAATTAGGCAACGGCGCCAGTTCATGGATTTTGCACATGGCATTTATCATACTGGTCGCCAATATGTGGGGCTTTGCATTAAAAGAATGGAAGGATGTTTCTTCTAAAACAAAAACAACTATTATTCTCGGCGTTGTTACCATAATAGCATCTGTTGCGCTGGTAGGTGTTGGCAATGCAATGAAATAGCGGATAGTGTGAATGCAGGCGTTTATTCGCCAGCATTACACAACAACGCATCGCGGATAAGCCTGGGTAAAGCTGAATGGCTTACTGCCTGCAGCTATTGGCCACAAAAAAAGAAAAGCAGTAATAAATTATCTTTAAATAAGCTAACAGTTAAAGCTGATAGCTAAAAGCAAATATTATGAGTATGGCGATAACAAACTTTAAACATGTTTCTTATTTATGGAATGATGAAGAGGCAGCAAAACTGGCAGGTGATGAAGTGGCGCTGCTGGTGTACAGGTCGAATTTATTGGGAGCAGATTTACGCCTGACAAATTATGGTGGCGGCAATACATCATGCAAAGCAATGGCTAAAGATCCTTTAACCGGCAAAGATATTGAAGTGATGTGGGTGAAAGGCAGCGGCGGTGATTTGGGTACCATGAAGCGAAGCGGCCTTGCTGCACTCTATGTTGATAAACTTCGTTCATTAAAAAATGTATACCGCGGTCTTGAGCATGAAGACGAAATGGTGGAATTATTCAACCATTGCATTTACGACCTTGCTTCAAAAGCGCC
>JAEWJV010000028.1 GCA_023386395.1 Bacteroidota bacterium | reverse complement strand
GGATATACGCCCGCTAAAATTAATGTTCCTGAAACGGCAGCGCCCACCAGCATCCACACAAAAGGATTGGCAAGCGAAAATTCCAGCGATTTACCGGATATGTTATTATAAGCAGGAATAAGCAGCCCTGCAAACACAAGCGCCAATGCTGCAGCAATAATAAATATGATAACCGTTTCGGCAACAAACTGTATAAATAACTGCCATTTATTGGCGCCGATTATTTTGCGCACACTTACTTCTTTCGCTCTTGCCATGGCACGCGCTGTTGACAGGTTTACATAATTAACCGCAGCAATAGCCAGTAATAAAATAGTGATGATTGTAAATACCTGCACAATGCGCAAACCTGACTTATTACCATCGGCTGATATGAGGTGTTTTTCAGCCAAAGACTGCAGCATAAATTTTGTTTGGCTGTCGCCGTTGCGGGCATCTTTGTACGCTTTGGTTAAAGCGCCTTCTATGGTTGCAAAATTTGTGTTGGGCTGCAGCTTTACATAGGTGTCATAAGTATAATTGCCGAGGTCTTCATCAATGGTTTTCCAGTCACCATTACCACCCCAGGCTGTAAACATTTTTGCATATAAACTCATGGGAAATAAGGCGTCAAAACGCAGGGAAGAATTTTGAGGAAAATTGTGCAACACACCTGTTACAATATAGCTTGCGGTATCCAGGCTTACAACTTTGCCCACAACATCATCTGTCCCGAAAATCTTTTTTGCCGTTTCTTCTGTAAGCAAAATATTATTGGTGGCGGTAAATAAATTATTAGCTGCGCCTTTAACTGTATTAAAATTAAAGATTGAAAAAAAGCTGCTGTCAATGTATGCCACATGCAGGCCTGAAATAAGCTTCCTGTCGTTTGGCTGATGAAGCGTTAAGTCCCAGTCTTCTTTCACTCTTGTTACTGCTTCTACCTGTGACAGCGATTTTGCATATTTATACAAAGTTCCCGGTACGCCGCCCCAAACCTGTTCTTTCCCGTTGGCATCAAAATGGGCGCTCAGGTTATAAATCCTGTTATAATCTTTATTGAATTTATCAAAGCTGCTTTCATCCTGTATCCACAATAATAATAAGATGGCAGTGGTTAACCCGATGGATAAACCAAGAATATTAATGGCTGTATAGAACTTATTTTTCCATAAGCTGCGCCATGCTGTTTTGATGTAATTTTTAAACATAAAAAGATGATTTATTTAGCTGCGGATAGCCTAACCCTGAATCCCTTCCTTTAGGGAAGGGATTTTCAGGATCGCGATTAATTAAATGTGTTTATATATTCAGCGGCTTACCACCTTCCTTTCGGGAAGGTTTGGATGGGCTGTCATTCTGTTCTCAAACTCTTCACCGGGTTCACTGTTGCTGCTTTTATTGCTTTGATGCTTACTGTGATAAGGGCAATGCCAAACGTGACTGCCGCCGCCGCCAGGAAAACCCACCAGTTCACTGAAGTTTTATAAGCAAAATTTTGAAGCCATTTATTCATGGCCCAATAACCCGCCGGCAATGCAATGCAGGTGGCGATCAATACCGGTTTCAATAAGTCTTTTGAAAGTAGTACAACAATGTCTTGCACGGATGAGCCCAGCACTTTTCTTACACCAATTTCTTTAAAACGTTTGGTGGCAGTGAATGAAGCAAGTCCAAACAAGCCAAGGCATGCAACGAAAATGGCAAGGCCGGCAAATACGGTTAATATGGTTTGCTGGCGCAGGTCTTTTTTATACATATCATTAAACTGTTCATCTAAAAACCTATACTCAAGCGGATAAGCCGGCGCTACCCTGCTGTATTCTTTTTCTATGAGGTTAATGCCTGCTTGAACATTCCCCGGTTTTAATTTTATAAGAATAGTCCTTCTATCCTCCGCCGGTGAAATAACCAGCGGCTCTATATTTTCTTTTAGCGATTGAAAATTAAAATCATCCACTACGCCGATAATTCTTCTTTTTTTATTATCACGAATGGTATTCTGTACCCATTTACCAATAGCTTGCGAAGGCGTCCAGCCGAGTTTTGCAGCGGCTGTTTTATTGATTAATACCGCATCGGAGGTATCTGTAGGAAACGTAGGTGAAAAATTCCTTCCTGCAATCATTTTCAGCCCAAGCGTTTTTACAAATTCAAAATCGGCAAATTCTGTTCTTGCATTCCATCGTTCGCTGTGCCCTTCCACATCAAACACATGGCCATAAAAAAAACCGCCCGGCTCCCCAGACATTAATGATACCGACTGCACAGCGCTTTTGTTTTGTAGTTCCGTTTTAAACACATGCATGTTGTTATAAATGTCATTGTTGTCAATCGGCACAATCACGGTTTGCTCTTTGTTATAACCCAGCTGTTTGTTTTTTACATAGCTCATTTGTTTCATAATAACTATGGTGCCAACAATAAGGAATACAGAAATACTGAACTGCACTATTACCAGTGCCTGCCTGAATGATGCGCCGCCTTTGCCCAGTTTTAATTTGCCTTTTAATGCGTTTACAGGTGAAAATGCTGACAACACAAATGCCGGGTAACTGCCTGCCAGGAATCCAACAACGATAATAATGCCGGTTAGGAATGCATAGACGGGCAAAGCATTCCATGAAACAGTTAATGAATAACCAAGCAACTGGTTATACCAGGGCATTACCAGTAATAATAATGCAACAGAAAGTATACATGCAACCGTTGTGAGCAAAACACTTTCACCGATAAACTGCCATATAAGACTTGTGCGCAATGCGCCCAATACTTTTCTTAACCCAACTTCTTTTGAACGCTCTGCTGCACGAATGGTAGAAAGGTTCATAAAGTTGATGCAGGCTATCAGCAATATTAAAACGGCAATTGAAAGAAAAATATAAACAACGGTTTTATCGCCATGCTTAACAGCGCCACCAAATTCAGAAGGCGTTTCAAAATAAATATTCTTTAAAGGTGTAAGTGAAAGCGTGAAATGCAAGCCATATTTACGCATATCACTTCCCATATATTTTTCCGTGAACTGCGGCAACTGTTTTTCTATCTGCGCCTGCGTTGTATGCGTATTTAGCCGCACATAAGTAAATATGCCGTTATTAATCCAGGTGGTCATCCAGCTTCTGTCTTTATAATTTTCAAGTGGAAGCACAAGGTCGAATGAGAGATGGGAATTGGATGGAACATCCTTTGCTATACCGGTAACTTTAAGCGGCGTGTCTTTATCAAGCAAGACTGTTTTTCCCAAAGCGTTATCAATGCTTCCGAAATATTTTTTTGCAGTCGTTTCGGTTAGCACAACGCTATGCGGATTTTGCAATGCGGTTTGGGGGCTGCCCTTTATCAGCGGGAAGGAAAAGAAGCTGAAAAAATTACTGTCGGCATCAATTATTCTCTTTTCATGGAAAGAACGGTTACCGATAGTAATAAGATTATCATTCTGATTTATGCGGACTGCATTTTCAACCTGCCCTTTAAAATCGTTCAATAAAGCAGGCGCATACATGCCGGATAAATATGCCACACCGTGTGATTGCCCGTCTTTTTCAAAGCCACGCATCACGCGGTAAATGCGATTGCTATCTTTTTGAAAATTATCAACACTAAATTCATTCATGATGAACAGGAAGATCATCATGCAAACAGTTGTGCCAATGGTTAAACCGAGGATATTAATGAAAGAAAAAACCTTGTTCTTCATCAGGTTTCTGCACGCGGTTTTAATATAATTTTTAAACATAGTTTTTGTTTTGGCTAATAGCTATCAGCCATTAGCTGTCAGCTACTTTTCTATTCCGTTCTCAGACTTTTCACCGGGTTTGCCAGTGCTGCCTTTACAGCCTGTGTGCACACTGTAATGAGTGCTATGCATATTGCCATTAATCCCGGTATTAAAAACATCCACCATTTAATATCTATCCTGTAAGCAAAATCCTGCAGCCATTTATGCATGGCAAACCAGGCAACAGGCATTGCAATTATAGTTGCTATCAATACCAGTTGCATAAAACTTTTGCCAAGCATCAGTGTTACAGAAACTACGGATGCGCCCAGCACTTTTCTTATACCAATCTCTTTTATACGCTGTGATACTGTAAACATTACAAGCCCTGTTAAACCCAAACAGGCTATTATAAAAGCAAGCATGGTAAATATAAATGAAAGCTGTTCCTGTTTTTGTTCCGCCGCATATTGTTTGGCAAAAGCTTCATCAAGAAAGCTAAAAGCTGCGGTATTCCGGCTGTCGAATTTGGTGTATGTTTTTTTAAGATAATCAAGTCCCTCTGCAATTTTACCTTTTGCAATCTTTACATAAAGATTATCCTGTTCATTTGCTGCCGGTGGCAGCATTAATACCATTGGTTCTATTTTGTGCTGCAGCGATGAAAAATGAAAATCTTTTACAACGCCAATAATATTGCGATGGCTCATATCTGCAAACTGGTTTATCCTGTATTCAGTTTTTTTCCCAACGGCATTTGTATAACCCAGTTGTTTCATTAAGGTTTCATTAATAAGTATAGCGCCGTATTGATCGGTTTGCATACCCTTTGAAAAATTACGGCCCTGCAATAGTTGAATATTCATTGTTTTCAGAAAATCATCATCGATATATAATTGTTTCGCCATGGTGGATGCTGATTGCATCACGCCATTTTTTTCAAATGCAAAATCGTGACCGCCGAGGTAATTATCGCCAATAGTATTTCCGGCAACGGCAACATCTTCAATAAGCGGGCTTTGAAGCAATGCATTTTTAAGAGCGGGAATTTCATTACGTACTTTCATGTCATCAATATGAAAAGTCAATACCTGCGCTTTATTAAAGCCAAGGTCTTTATTATTTACATACTGCATTTGTTTGTAAATAATAAAGGAGCCGCTTATAAGAAATGCCGCTATTACAAACTGGAATACTACAAGCGATTTGCGCAGCAATGCACTTGTTTGCATATTGCCCAACTGGCCTTTTAATGATGGTATTATTTTAAAACGCGACAGGAACAATGCAGGATAGCTGCCGCTTATAAAACCGGCGAGCAAAGCAAATACAATTACAAACCCGATAGTATAATATGTTCCGAAGCGCCATATATCCAACTCTTTGCCCGCTACTTTATTAAAGAATGGCATGCTTGTTTCAACAAGGAATATAGCAATAAGCGCTGCAATGAATGTAACCAGCAAAGCTTCTGTAATAAACAAACCCGCAAGGTTACCGCGGGATGAACCGATAACTTTTCTTATGCCAATTTCCTTTACACGCACTGCAGAACGCGCTGTGGAAAGGTTCATGTAATTAATGAGTGCAATCAATAAAATTAAAATACCGATAGCAATGAAAATATATACACGGCTCATGCTGCTGTTAGTGCCGAACTCATATTGAAGGTTGGAGTGCAGGTGAATAGAAGTTAATGGCTGCAGTTCCATACGATAATCCTTAATGCCCATTTCTTTGGCAATTGTCTGCATGCCCAATGCATTCAGCTTTTTTTCAAACGCATTTACATCAACGCCATTCTTTAAAAGAATGTAATCATACATGTAAAGGTTTTGCCAGGTGTTCTGATCGTTTGGAACAACATACATAGAGCGGATGCCACTGAACTGCAGGTGTGAATTCTGGGGAACATCTTTTATAACGCCGGTAATTTTTACAGGCTCGCTATCGCCAAAATATATACTTTGATTATAGGCTTTAGATGCATCACCGAATATTTTCTTTGCAAGGCTTTCTGTTATAACCGTTGAGTTAGGCTGTGTTAATGCCGATGCTGTATGGCCATATAAAAATGTGTAATCAAATATTTTAAAGAAATTATTGTCGGCAAAGAAAATATCGTTTTGTTTAAAGACTTCATTATTAAATTTTATTACGCCGCCGCCTTCGGCATCCATGCGGACAACCTGTTCCACTTCCGGGAATTTTTCTGTTATTGCAGGGCCAAGCGGCGGCGGGTTTAAAGCGAGATTCATACTCCCGCCTTCCCAGCTGGCATGCTGTGCTATGCGGTAAATACGATCAGCATTGGTAAACGAGCGGTCGTAGCTCAATTCATCACCCACATATAAAGCAATTAACCAGAAAGCGGCAAGGCCAATGGCGATGCCTGTAATATTGATGAACGAATAAACCTTATTGCGGGTGAGGTTTCGCCAGGCGGTTCTCACGAAATGTCGCGCAGGAAAATAATTCTGTAGCATGATGTTGGGATTTGCTTATCGCTGTCCGGATACAATTATGTATACTCAAACAGGCTTAATTCAGCTTTCAACAGCTATGCCAAGGGATAAAAAATTAATTTTCAATAAGTTGAAATATAATCCAGCGTACGAACTGTGCGATAACGTACGGTTGCAATCTTATGAGCGGACAGTAAGCCTCTGAGGCCTTTTTCAAAAAAACCTCAGAGGCATGTTTACAGTCAGCGTCAATTCGTTGCCATGTTTGCGCTATTCCGTTCGCAAGCTCTTAACCGGGTTTGCCACCGCCGCCCTTACCGCCTGGAAGCTTACGGTTATCAATGCAATTAATATTACGAGGAATGCAGCGCCTGCAAATAACCACCAGCTTTGCGTAATGCGGTATGGATAATTCTGCAGCCATTTATCGCTTGCCATGTATGCCGCAGGTATTGCAATAATGAGTGCAACAGCTACCAGTTTTAAAAAGTCTTTTGAAAGGATGGCAACAACGTTATTTACAGATGCGCCTAACACCTTGCGTATGCCGATTTCTTTCGTGCGTTTTTCTGCTGATAAAACACTTAAACCAAACAGGCCAATGCAGGAAATAAATATGGTAAGAAATGCGCTGAACAACAT
>JAEWJV010000593.1 GCA_023386395.1 Bacteroidota bacterium | reverse complement strand
GCACGTGGAGTGACTCTTACCCGTATGCCGCTATTTCAGCCTTTGCCTTGCATCCTATGTATATTAACCTGGATGCGCTTGCCACTAAAAAAAATAAAAAATTATTAGATGCAGCCAAAGAAGAAAGACTGGCTCTTAATGAAAAAGATACCGTAGATTATGAAGGAGTAAACAATTTGAAATGGAAGCTGCTGAAAGAAATTTATGCGCTGCAGAAAAAAGAAACTTTTGCCTCGGCAGCTTTCAAAGCCTTTTATAAAAAGAACCAGCATTGGCTGGCTCCATATTCGGCCTTTTGCTATTACAGGGATTTGTATAATACCTCTGATTTTAATAACTGGCCGGCCCACAAAATCTTCGATGCACATGAGGTAACCAAATTATTCGATAGCGCAAAAACGGCTGATGCAGTTTTACTGCATTGTTTCATACAATATCATTTGCATTTGCAGTTGCAGGATGCCACGGCGTATGCACATGAAAAAGGCATAATTATTAAAGGCGATATTCCAATCGGCATTTACCGTTACGGCGCAGATGCCTGGCAGCATCCTGATTTATTTAACATGCATTTACAATCCGGCGCACCGCCGGATGATTTTGCTGTAAAAGGCCAGAACTGGGGCTTCCCTACTTACAACTGGCAGAAAATGGAAGCCGATCATTTTGCATGGTGGCGCCAGCGCTTTGAACAGATGAGTTATTATTTTGATGCTTTCCGCATAGATCATATTCTTGGTTTCTTCCGCATCTGGAGCATTCCTATGCATGCAGTAGAAGGCATTATGGGACATTTTGAGCCATGCATACCTGTGCATGTACACGAGTTTCATAAAAGAAATATTTGGTTTGATTATGTGCGTTATACCAAACCGTACATTACAGATCAACTGCTGCATGATGAAGTGGGCGATGAAGCTGCGCATTTCAAACAAACATACCTGAAAGCCAATGAGGACGGCACATATAGCCTGCTTGACGAATATGCAACACAACGAAAGGTTGAGGAACATTTTACGGCATTTGAAACAGCCGGACCTGATATTTGGATAAAGCAAAAATTATTTGACCTCATTTCAAATGTTATTTTATTTGAAGCAGAAGGCACAAACGGGCAGCAATTTCATTTTCGCTTTTCAGTTGAGGCAACCAAATCATTTCAATATCTCGACCAGCATACACAAAACCAGTTAAAGGAATTATACAATGATTATTTCTTTCGCCGGCAGGATGAGTTCTGGAGAAAAGAAGCGCTCAAAAAGCTGCCTGCATTAAAGCGCTCAACCAATATGCTTATTTGTGGTGAGGACCTTGGCCTCGTGCCGGGTTCTGTGCCTGAAGTGATGAAACAGCTTGGTTTGCTCAGCCTTGAAATTCAGCGCATGCCCAAGCAGGTTGACCGGGAATTTTCTCATCCCAATGATGCACCTTATTTAAGTGTTGTTACGCCATCCACACATGACATGAGTACTATTCGCGGCTGGTGGGAAGAAAACCGCGCAAAAACGCAGCGTTTCTTTAATTACCAGCTTGGCCAGTGGGGCGAGGCGCCTTATTTCTGTGAGCCGTGGATTAACCATGCAGTTATAATTCAGCATTTATATTCACCGGCTATGTGGAGCATTTTCCAGTTGCAGGATATTCTCGGTATGAGTGAAGAACTGCGCAGGCAAAATCCAAATGAAGAACGCATTAATGTACCGGCCATTCCAAAATATTACTGGCGTTACCGCATGCATTTATTGCTCGAAGATTTATTGAATGCCGATGGGTTTAATACAGAATTGCATGGCAATATAGAAGCCTGCGACAGAACAGTTCAAGAAACATGAACCTCTCTTAACAAACAAAGAGAGGTTCATTGAGTTTATATCATTTCGCCTTGCAGTAAAGGATTTTTTATCTCACTGCGCATTTCATTATAATTTTTGGCAGCGGCAATAAATTCAACAAATAAAGGTGCTGGTTTTTCAACCGTGCTCTTTAATTCAGGATGGTATTGAACACCGATAAAGAAAGGATGATCTTTTACTTCCAGTATCTCAACAAGGTTTGTATCGGGGTTAATGCCACTCGCAATTATGCCGTTCTTTTCAAACTGGTCAAGATATTTATTATTGAACTCATAGCGGTGGCGATGTCTTTCGCTTATTAATGTTTTATCATAAATACGATGCGCCAATGTGCCCGGTTTTATTTCGCATGGATAAGCGCCTAACCGCATAGTGCCACCAAGCTTTTTAATTTTCTTTTGTTCTTCCATCATATCTATAACCGGATCGGGTGTTTGCAGGTCCATTTCTGTTGAATGCGCTTTTTCAATACCCAGCACATTACGGGCAAACTCAATGGCAGCCATTTGCATGCCCAAACAAATACCAAAAAACGGGAGATTATTTTCACGCGCATATTGCACGGCAATAATCTTTCCTTCAATGCCACGCTTGCCAAAACCCGGCGCTACCAGTAAGCCATCAAGATGCTCGAGTTTTTCTTTTACATTTTGTTTGTTTAAGCTTTCGCTATGTACATCTATCACGTTTACTTTTACTTCATTCATGGCGCCAGCATGTATAAAACTTTCCAGGATAGATTTATAGGCATCCTGCAGTTCCATATACTTGCCAATAAGGCCAATATTTACTTTACTCTTCGGGTATTTCAGCTTATCAAGAAAAGCTTTCCAGTTTTTAAGGTCTGCTTCGGGAACAAGTGTTGTATTTAATTTTTTTAAAGTAATTATATCAAGTTTTTCACGCAGCATAGTAAGCGGAACTTCATAAATAGTGGAAGCATCCATTGCTTCAATAACAGCTTCCGGTTTTACATTACAGAACAAAGCAATCTTTTTCTTTAAATCATTATTCAAGGGCTCTTCTGTTCTGCAAACAATAATATCAGGATGCACACCCGTTTCACTCAGCATCTTTACGCTGTGCTGTGTTGGTTTTGTTTTTAATTCTTTGGCTGCCCGCAAATAAGGGATTAAAGTAAGATGAATAACGCACACATCACCTTCAGGCAATTCCCATTGCAACTGGCGCACCGCTTCTATAAACGGAAGGCTTTCAATATCACCAACTGTACCACCGATTTCAGTGATTACAATATCGTAATTGCCATCGTTGCCCAGCAATACCATGCGGCGTTTTATTTCATCCGTAATATGCGGAACTACCTGAACGGTTTTTCCCAAAAATTCACCGGCACGTTCTTTATCAATCACGGTTTGATAAATTCTGCCGGTAGTTACATTATTAGCCTGTGAAGTGTAAATATTCAGGAAACGTTCGTAGTGGCCAAGATCAAGGTCAGTTTCTGCGCCATCTTCAGTTACATAACATTCACCATGCTCGTAAGGGTTTAACGTGCCGGGATCTATATTGATATAAGGGTCCAGCTTTTGAATGGTTACCCTGAAACCCCTTGCCTGCAATAGTTTTGCAAGCGACGCTGCTATAATGCCTTTGCCTAAACTGCTTGTTACACCACCGGTAACAAAAATATATTTTGCCATAACTTAATTATTTATAGTTATAATAATTTAATGTTTAAGCGCTGTGCGCCTGGTGTCTTATTTTGTTACCGGCAGCGTAAATCTGCTAAACATGATCGCGTCGCATCATTTGTACTGCATGTATGTTTATTCAACAAAAAAAGAAAACCCGCACAGCAAATACTGTGTTTCGTTTTCATCAATCTTATTTTATGATTAGATTTCCGGTGACCGGAGAGAAGAAATTTCTCAGTGGTCGTGCAAAGCTAAAATATATTTCTTGCGTTTAAAAATTTCGATGTGAAAACTGCAATGAAATTGGAAAATTTTTTATTCTTCTTATGAAATAGGCAAACATATTTTTTGCGGCTTACCTTTGCAGCCCAAAATGATTCTTCACCATAAAAATTATATATGAAAGTTACTGTTGTAGGTGCAGGCGCCGTAGGTGCAACCTGTGCTGATAACATTGTGCGTAAAGAGATAGCGCATGAGGTTGTATTGCTTGACATTAAAGAAGGCCTTTCCGAAGGCAAAGCCCAGGATATGATGCAAACCGCAGCCCTGCTTGGTTTTGACACACACATCAGCGGCAGCACCAGCGATTATACCAAGACTGCAAACAGCGATATTGTTGTTATAACATCCGGCCTGCCCCGCAAACCAGGCATGACCCGCGAACAACTTATTGGCACCAATGCAGGTATTGTAAAAGGTGTTGTTGGCAGTATTTTAAAGTATTCACCCAACGCCATCATTATTATTATCAGCAACCCGATGGATACTATGACTTACCTCGCGCTTACGTCAAGCGAGTTGCCTAAGAACAGGATAATTGGTATGGGCGGCGCTCTGGATAGTGCAAGGTTCAGGTACCAGTTGAGCCAGCATCTCGGTTGCAGCCCGGCTGATTTGAATGCCATTGTTGTTGGCGGTCATGGCGACACTACTATGATTCCTTTAATAAGTAAAGCAACATGGAACAGCGTTCCGGTTACTAAATATTTAAGTGAAGATCAGCAAAAACAAGTTGTATCTGATACTATGGTTGGCGGCGCCACGCTTACCAAACTCATCGGCACGTCTGCATGGTATGCACCCGGTGCGGCAGGTGCAGCGTTAGTTGAAGCCATTGCCAGGGATGAGAAAAAATTATTTACCTGCTGCGTTTACTTAGATGGAGAATATGGCCAGAGTGATATTTGCCTTGGCGTACCTGTGGTTATAGGTAAAAACGGCTGGGAAAAGATTATTGAAATTGATTTAAATGAAAATGAGAAAGCAGCATTCGGTAAAAGTGCAGATGCTGTGAGAAACATGAATGATGTGCTGAAAACATTATAAAAAGTTTTTTTCAATCAGAAAAGAGTTCACATTTAAATGTGAACTCTTTTCATTTTAAGCCAGCCGTTTTCCTTCTCCGGCGGTGCATAAAATATTTATAAAACAAAAAGCCCCGCAATTGCGGAGCTTAGTTATAATGTAAAGATCTTCTAAATTCTAAAGTGGGAGAAAGCTTTATTAGCTTCTGCCATGCGGTGTGTGTCTTCTTTCTTTTTGAAAGCGGCACCTTCACCTTTGCTGGCAGCGATAATTTCATTAGCCAGTTTATCAGCCATTGTTTTACCATTACGGTCGCGGCTGTAACGGATAAGCCATTTCATGCTTAAAGAAATTTTACGGTCCGAACGCACTTCTGTAGGTATCTGGAAAGTAGCGCCACCAATTCTGCGGCTGCGCACTTCTACAGCAGGCGTTACATTCTGTAAAGCCCTTTTCCAAATTTCATAACCGTTTTCGCCGGTTATTTTGGTCACCTTATCAACTGCATCGTAGAATATAGTGATTGAAGTACTTTTCTTTCCCTGCCACATCAGGTTATTCACAAAACGTGTAACCAGTTTATCGTTAAAACGAGCGTCTGGCGCTAAGGGCAATTTTTTTGCTTGTGCTTTTCTCATCGCTTATAATGATGAATATTTAATTATTTTTTTGCTTTTTCTCTCTTGGTACCGTATTTAGAACGGCTTTGTTTGCGGTCTTTTACGCCGGCAGTATCAAGGCTGCCGCGTACAATGTGATAACGTACACCCGGTAAATCTTTTACACGGCCACCGCGAATAAGCACGATTGAGTGCTCCTGCAGGTTATGGCCTTCACCCGGAATATAGGCAATCACCTCAATTTTATTGGTTAAACGCACCTTTGCTACTTTACGCAGGGCTGAGTTTGGCTTTTTGGGAGTTGTAGTATAAACCCTTGTACAAACGCCACGGCGCTGAGGGCAGGCATCCAAAGCCCTAGATTTGCTTTTTGCCCTGATTATTTCACGGCCATTTCTTACTAATTGTTGTATTGTAG
>JAEWJV010000544.1 GCA_023386395.1 Bacteroidota bacterium | reverse complement strand
CGAAAACCCCGATAACTTTCCCAAAGCACCGGAAGCAGATGATGCCAACAACTTTACAGTTACCAGCAGCGCTTTGCTCAACGGCATTAATAAAACCTTGTTTGCCGTGAGCAGCGATGACCTGCGCCCTGCCATGACAGGCATTTTCTTTGAGCTTTCAAAGAACGCCGTGCAGTTTGTTGCTACGGATGCACACAGGCTTGTTCGCTATAAAAGAACAGATGTAACCAACGCTAATGCAGACAACTTTATCGTTCCAAAAAAACCTTTGAACCTGTTAAAAAATACATTGCCTGATAATGATGATGAAATAACCGTAAGCTATAATAACAATCATTTTTTTGTAACACATGGTGAAACAAAACTGAGCTGCCGTTTGATAGATGCACGTTTTCCTGATTATAAGGTGGTGATACCGGCAGATAATCCCTATAAGCTTACTGTAAACCGCACCGATTTTCAAAGCGCATTGCGCCGCATTAATATCTTCAGCAATAAAAGCACGAACCAGGTTGTATTAAGTATAAACGGAAGTGAATTACAGCTTACTGCGCAGGATGTTGATTTCAGCTCAGAGGGCAATGAACGTATGAATTGCGAGTATGACGGGGAAGATTTGCAGATAGCTTTTAATGCTAAATTTTTAATTGAACTTTTAAATGCTTCCGAAAGCGAAAATGTGGTGGTTGAATTATCCACCCCTAATAAAGCGGGCATAATAAAGCCCACTGAAAAAGAGGAGAACGAAGAGCTTTTAATGCTGGTGATGCCGCTTATGTTAAACGTATAATATTTGAAACGCTTTATAAAATCAAAGGCCCTTTTTAAGGGTCTTTTTTATTTGACATGAGCATAAAGCTTATGGTATTGCCTGCATTTATTATGAACATGCCGCAGCTTCACCGGTTATACATTCCAAAACAATCCTACCTTTATCCATTATGAAAATAGCTCTGGCTTCACCATTATACCCGGCATCAATAGATGATGCTATTAAGCAGTTGCAAACATTAGCGGAAGATGCGGCCCGGCAAAAAGCAGCCATTATATGTTTCCCGGAAACATATATTCCCGGCTACCCGCTTAATCTGGAAAATGTCAAAAAAACTTCGCCGGAAGTTTTAAAAGAAGCTTTGCAAAAAGCCTGTGAAATAGCAAGGGTAAATTCCATTGCCATCATCCTGCCAATGGATTGGTATGAAGATGAAAACTTTTTGAATGTAGCTTTTGTAATTTCAGAAAAAGGCGATGTGATGGGTTACCAGCCTAAGGTGCAGCTTGACCCTTCGGAAGATAATCTATGGATTGCGGGAAAAGGCAGGCAGCTATTTGAAGTGCAGGGTTTAAAATTTGGTATTGCCATCTGCCATGAAGGGTTCCGTTATCCTGAAACAGTTCGGTGGGCGGCAAGGCATGGCGCTTCCATTGTTTTTCATCCACACTTTGCCGGCAGCAATACAGAAGGTATTGAATTGAAAGAATGGGGTAATGCCGGCAATCCATATTATGAAAAAGCCATGATGATGCGTTCCATTGAAAACACAATATACTTTGCCAGCGTAAATTATGCAACGCGTTTCCAGGAGTCCGCCACCTCTTTAATCGCGCCTGATGGTAAATGCATTGCCTGGCAGCCATACGGTAAACCTGGCATATTAACAGCAGATATTGATCCGGCATCAGCTACGGCCAGGCTGGCAAAAAGGCTTAAGGTAAATTATACCTGAATATTTTTAAAGCATAACAAATTAACTTAAAAGCCATATTCGTAACAGCTTATCAGAGCCTGTTAAAATGAATATTATTTTAATTAGAATCCTTACATTTAGATGCTAAAGCATGGCGCTGAAATATTGTTTTACCTATTGCTGATCTATGGAAAAATTTAGTAAGGAGGAGGCGCTTCACCTGTTTAAGCAAAAGCTCAGAACTTTTGCTGACGCGCCGGACGAAGACTTGAATCAATTCGCTAATGTTATGCATATAAAGCACTTTAACAAAGGCGAAGTGATTTTAAAAGAAGGACAGGTATGCAGGCATTTTTACTTCATCTTGCAAGGCTGTATCCGCAGTTTCAGAATGAAAGACGGAAGGGAAGTAAATACAAACTTTTACTTTGAAGAAGATATTGCCAGCGATTTTATAAGCTTACGCGATGAAATACCATCGAAATTCTATCTTGTTGCTTTAGAAGAATGCATTGTTTATTGCGGCAGTAAAAAAGAAGCATCGCCTGTTTTTTTAAATGAACAGTCGCTTCATGCAATATTGTTCCGTTTTTTCCAGGCTTTATATTTTAAACAAATGGAACATTCCAACGGTTTTAGATTGCTCGATCCTGAAGAACGGTATAAATATATGCTCGAACGAAACCCTCAATACCTTCAGCGTATTCCTTTAAGTTATCTTGCTTCTTATCTTGGCATGAGCCGTGAAACCTTATCGCGGATACGGAAAAAAAGAAGTTGATTTAATAGCTGGTGAATAATTGACCAGGTCGCATTATTTCGCGATGCAGGTTTTGATTTTAAAATCAATCACTTTCTTATATCCTCCCGCCATAAAAATCATTGGTAATGACGAACCTTTTCCATACGCAATGAAATCATGTTTATAATAATAATAACTATAATATTATTTCTTTATTGGCAGAGCCTATACCGACATGAATAGTTAGAAAATGAAAAGGATTGATTTTCACTAATGCGGGATGCGTTTTACATTTGAATAATCATGCAGCAATCAAATAAAACTGTTCTTGTATTGGGCGCTAACTCCGATGTAGCCAAAGAAGCCATCAAATTATATATTAAAGAAGGATATAAAGTTATAGCCGCATCAAGAAGTACAGATGAATTGAATGCATTTGTTGAACAGCAAGGCTTTGCTTCCAACGTAACAGTACAATATTTTGATGCCACAGCTTTTGATACCCATCAGCAGTTTTATAATAATCTTCCTTTCAAACCAAATATTGTATTGTATGCGGCAGGCTTTTTAAAAAATAATGAACAAGCAATGGTTGATTGGGATGGCAGTTTTCAAATGATGAAAGTACATTACTGCGGCGCTGTTTCTATTTTAAACATTATCGTTACTGATAAAAATAATACAGGCCTTGAAAAGATTGTGGGCCTTTCATCGCTTTCCGGTGTAAGGGGCAGAAAAAGCAATTTTATTTATGGAAGCACCAAATCTGCCTTTACACAATATCTCGCTGGTTTAAGGCAATATCTTTTCCCGCGGAATATAAGCGTGCATGTAATTGTAGCCGGATATATACGCAGCAAAATGACAGCAGGTCTCAACTTGCCCGAATCACTAATGCTTGAACCTTCTTTTATAGCGAAGCCGGTTGTTTACACGCCAAACCGTTTTACTATTGTACCCGGTTTTAAATGGAAGATCATCTATAATGTTTTAAAACTAATGCCGGAGAAATTAGTGGCGCGGTTGCCATAACATCGGTTCATTAATAAAATTATAAAGTCCCGCATTACAGGACTTTATAATTTAAATACATGCTTGTAAAATGTATTTATAATGATTATTTCTTTTTATCGAAAATGGTGTCTATTTTTTTGCCTGCTTTTTTTGCAGCATCGCCCACAGCCTGCCCTGCATCTTTAACTGCATCTTTTGTATCCTGCCAGGCATTATCAATGGCCTTGCCCGTTCTGTCGAAAAAGTTACCCGCTTTATTTACCACTTCGCCTTCTTCAAGCTTTATCTCTGCTTTATCATTTTTTACTGTGCCGTCTTTATAAACTACGACACCATTATCAAGTGTAATTTCTTTATCAACCACCACCCAGTCGCCGTTACGCATAACCATGGTTTTACCATCTTTATAAATAACATCGCCCTCGGTGGGAGTATATACTTCTGTTGTAACGATAGTTGTAGTGTCGGCGGTAACATCGGTATCGGGCGTCACTACCATTGTATCTTCAGCAGATGTAGTAGAGGATGAACTATTACAGGCAGCTAACAACACCATAAATGCGGCAGGAATAAATTTTTTCATGTGTAAGGTTTGGGATTGGATATTAAATTTTCGTGCCAAAAATGGAAATGATGGAATTTAAAAACCGAAACTCCGAAATGCAATTAGTAAAAATTGTCCTTAACATTTATTGAAATATGTATCAGTTAAAAAGCGAAATTGATAACCTGCTCATCACTGCCTGAACCATAAGTAATGGTAAAAACCTTAATCACTTCATCTGCCAAGCCAGCACCATCTGCATATTGCACAAGGAAATAGCTCAATGCTCTTACATAAATTGTTTGCGTAAATAAAGCGCAGAGATTATTGTAAATGTCCCTGTTGAATTTTTTTATATCATAATTTTTATTTGCAGTAATGCCGGCTGCAAGATTGGCGATGCCAGTAATATATCTTCTTACATCATCTCTTAAACCCGGATGGATATGAACGATGCCAGCAAAAGTGTCGTTGGTTATCGTCCATCCGCTTTCTTCAAAAGCTGCCAGGTGATCCGGGTCATCAACATTGCCTATCGTATCTGATACGATAGCTGCAATTTCTCCCGCATCATCCGGAAGTTCGCCGGTTAAAAATTTTTTCCAGAGATCAGTATAGGTATTAATGCGTTTTTGTACCGTGCTTCTTAAATTATATTCAGGTCTGAATTTCATTGCAGCTGAAAAAGCTTCAGCAAACCGTGTGGCCGTATCATCATTCCAGCCATTAAGACCAAGCTGCAGAATGAGGGTTTGAAAAACGTTTTCATTAAATATAACCTGTGTTTGTATCGTAACAGGTTTATCAGCAATTATATTGAAATACTGATTGAACAATTTATCTGTATCGTCCTGTTTTATAGCCCCGGTTAAAACGGCTGTATCCAGATATTCTTTGAGATCTTTAGCGCTTACATGAGGATCAGTTAGTGCAGTGGTTAGTTGCAAAGCATAATCAAATTCGTTTAAGGTAGCTGTCTTAAATTTAGAATAGGTTGGCATATGGCACATGAATTCGCCCATCCATGTTCCCTTACCTTTACCTAATTGCCAGTTATATCCTTTACTGTAATCCGCAATAACCTGGCTGTTTCCATTAATATCACTCCTCGTTACAGCATTGTAGTTGCTGAAATCTTTACCAAGCAATTCTACTCCAAAAATTTTTAAACCAAATCCCCATGTTCTTTTAATATCAACCGTTTTTTGATTCAGGTAAGTATTTAACTGAATGCCTTGTGTATTATTCCTGATGGCGTCAATAATATCCTTGGTATTAAACCGAAGCAAGCCGCCATGATAAGCTTGCAACCTTGCAGTTGGAATATTAATAGATAGAAATTCTTTGTTTTCTTTAATTAAACTGTATTCATAGGTAAAAGATGCTTCAACATGCGCAGTGGCAATAACGGCAATTGTTTTTGATATATCCTCTTTCAGCGACTGCCATGCGGCAGCAATCTTAACAGACAAATTGGTTACAGTACCTAATTTAAAAATGCCTGCCAGTGTATCTATTACCTGTTTTTCTGCACCTGTTAATGAATTTGCTGCATTTTGAAATTTAATGATGGCTTTCTCTGCATCTGCCCTATTATAACCGGTTAAGCTTTTAACTACAGCATCAAATAAAATATTTAATTGTTCTTCAGAGTTTGCAGGGTCTGCAAAACCAGCGCTTATAGCAAAACCAGCCGCTAAGCCAGCCATCGTATTTTTTGCTTTTGAAATTTTTACGAGGCAGGTATCAGCATTAATTTTTTTAATGAAATAATTAAAATCGTCTGTTACATCTAAATTGAATGTTGCAGAGAAAGAAGGCGAAAGCTGAATATCCAATGTAACGGGAACAGGCAGTTTTTTTACAAGTAATGATAGGCTTTGTGAAAGAATATTGCTCCAGCTTATGGTAATGTTAGAAGAAAGCTGAGTGGTTGCTTTGAAACAAAGTGCATCATTCAATTCCAGTTGTTCCACATCTTCAAACCTGAAGATGGTTTTAAAATGGCGTGCATCATACAGAAAATCATCATTTATCTTATCTGCATTGCTATGCTTTTTATAAAATAAATTTTTTAAAAGAAGGTCGGCCGAAACAAAAAAATTAAAACCAATATCTGAGATGCTTTTTCCTTGCGCGTTTGCTTTGGCATTTACAACTATGGCATACTTTAAATAAGCATCAGTATTTGTATTGAGGTTTATATCGGCATCTTTGGCTGCCAGGAAACCATCGCTATCTATATCATCTTCATTATTAAACAACTGAATTTTTAAATTAGTATTAGCGCCAATTGAAAAGGTTACATCACCCGCATCTACAGGATAGGCTTTATCTGCGATAACCTGTGCAGGCTGCACTAACAGGCTTTTATCATTTAACTGTTTATCTGATAGCAGCTCTCCTGTTTGGGCAAAAACGGATTGCAGGTCTTCCATAAATTAGTTTGTTATATGCACAATTTATTATGAAAAACTTCAATTAAAACAAATCTTTTAATGAACGAAATATACGCACAAATCTACCAGCATTTAAAGCCCTGCTATAATTATCAGCGCAATGCCTGCTATAAAAAAGAGGAACATAAAAGCAAGCAATTTATTAGTACCGGCCGGCGCATTGCGAAATTCTTTCCATATAAATACACCCCATAAAGCAGCAATAAGTGTTGCGCCCTGGCCTAGGCCGTAAGAAATAGCGGCGCCTGCTTTTCCGGCAGCAATAAGATTAAGTGAATTGCCAAGCCCCCATATTAAGCCGCCTAAAATGCCGGTAAGATGCGTTTTAAAACTACCTTTAAAATACTCATTATAAGAAACGGGCGCACCGTCAAAAGGTTTTTTCATTAAGATGGTATTGAAAACAAAATTGCTGATGAATATGCCGCAGGAGAAAATAAAAACAGCGGTATAGGGCGTCATCTTTCCAGCAGCAGGATTTTCAAAATTTTCGAGATCCATAGAGGCTGCAATAAACCTGTAAAAGAAAGACATTAGCACGCCGGCAATTAATGAAATAACGATGCCCTTTGAAGAAGGCTTTTTATCGCCTTTACTATTTCTTTTATAAGCAATGGCATTAATGATAATAGCAATTGTTACCAAAGCAACGCCAACAAATAAAAACATAGCATCACCTTTCTGTGATGCCGTATAATTCACGATTACGCCCAGCACCAGCGCTAATCCTATAGCCACAGGAAAAGCAACTGCCATGCCTGCAATGGCTATGGCTGCAGAGAACAATATATTGGCCGCATTGAATATAACACCGCCAATTAAAGCACTCAGGATATTATTACCGTCTGCTTGTTTTATATCATCCATAAAACTTCTTCCCTGTGTTCCCATGCTGCCTAATGTAATGGCGCTGATAACAGAGAATACAAGTATGCCCGTAACATAATCCCAGTAAAATAATTCAAACCGCCAGTTCTTTTCAGCAAGTTTTTGCGTGTTGGCCCAGGAGCCCCAGCAAAGCATGGTAATGAAACAAAAAACAATGGCTAAAGCATAATCGTTAACGATGAACATGATAGCTGTATTAAAGTTTAAAAATTATGAGGTGCAGAACTAGCTATAATGATCACTTCATGGCCGCTGCATCCGCTTCATTTTCTTTCATGCCGTTAATGGGCTTATCAGAATAATAAATAGCTTCCACACCTGTAATGCTTTCCTTATCTGAAGGATTTAAAATCTTTAATTCTACTGCATGTTTACCGGCAGGTAATTTATATTTCCAGGCAAGCTCATACCGGCGCGTGGTATAGCTTGCCGGAAGCTCAGGCTTTTCAACCAGTTTGCCATCAACATACAATTCAGTATGAAAAACAAAATCGGTTGAGTTTCCCCATTGTGCAGTATTACCTGTTATTACAAAACCGGTTCCTTCATAATTAAAACGGATAGCATCTTTTTTATCAGACCAGCTAACGGGTATCCTTGCAACCGGGTATAAACCATCAAAACTTTTTTCAAATTTTACGGCCGCTGGCTGTTGTGTTTTGATGGTTACATTGTCGCCATTAATGTTGCCGCCATTCCTTTGTATGTTCTCCAGCGCATGTTTATAACCAATGTCATATACATCATTAAGGCTCATGGTAGTGTATTTGAAATCTATATCCTCAGCTTCTTTCAATCCCTGTTTCCAGTAAGCCGGAATTTTATCATACCCTAACAAAGTGCCTAATATTCCTCCAACTGTTGAAGGATTACAATCTGCATCCTGGCCGCATCGCGTTGCTATTTCAAGCGATTTTGTAAAATCATAATTTCCATATAATAAGCCAATTACAACATACGCAGCATTTACGGTTGCATCAATATTAAAGGGGCGGAAAACACCTTCGGGACAGGAAATATCATTAGCCCATTTTTTCTGCACTTCAAACCAGGCAGCTTTCCAGTCATTTGGATATTGTTTATGCCAGCCAATAACATCATGAATGCATTTATAAAAATTACTTTCTGCAGGAATTGTTTTTAATGCTTCGGAAACGATATAATTTATATCTGATGAAGTAAACGCCAGCGTGTACATGGCGCCTACATAAACACCGCCATACCAGCCATCACCATAATTCATAATATGGCCAATTTTATCGCTGATAGCAGAAGCTACATTAGGCATGCCCGGGCTCATAAGCCCTGCAAAATCGCTTTCTATCTGGTAGTCTATGCAGTCTGCATGAGGATTGTTTTCCCAGTAACCGCTTTGCGGCGCTTTTATACCATGAAGAATATTATAACGGCCGGCCTGGTTAGCATGCCATAGCATATACCCGGCATTGGCATAAGCATTCGCAAAAGAATCAAGCGGTGCATCAAGGCCATGCTTTTCGAATACATCTACAAAGGTCAGGTCCATATACAAATCATCATACAAACCGGGATTATATATCATGTTATGTTTAAGTAAAGTGTCATTCCATAACAGCTTCTGATAATCTCCTATGAATGTGCCGTTAAAGCGAAACTCATACGGCCCGCCAAACGTTACGCCGATGGTTTGCCCGGCCCAGCCGCCTTTGATTTTATTCTGTAGCTGTTGCCTGGTAAAGGTTATATCTTTTGTTTGTGCAAAACATTCAAAGGATGCAAGAACAGCTATTACAAGTATCATTTTTTTCATACTGCTGATTTATTTTTCAGTTGATATTTAAATAGATAATTTTTATTACAGGTTAAAATTCTATTTCATTTCTATGTGGTGAAGATGCCTGTGCGCCCATACGTGTTACTGAAACAGAAGCGGCCTTGCAGGCAAATGTAACCGCATCCAAAACCGGTAATCCTTCTGCAATAGCTACAGCCAATGCTCCATTAAAAACATCTCCGGCTGCTGTTGTATCAACTGCTTCAACAAAAGGCGCTGTTATCATTTCTGTTATTGTATCTGTTACTGCCAGCGCGCCTTTATCACCGAGTGTTATTATTACCGTCCCTATTCCTTTTTGCTTAATAATATTAGCTGCCTGTATAGCAGAATCCAGGTCTTTTATGTTGATGCCGGAGAGCATTTCTGCTTCCTTTTTATTAGGAGTTATAATGGCTATGTTTTTAAAGACTGCTTCAGGCAATTCGCAAGCCGGTGCAGGGTTCAGAAT
>JAEWJV010000542.1 GCA_023386395.1 Bacteroidota bacterium | reverse complement strand
ATATGATACATCGCAGTATTACGACAGCTATGTAAAATTTTTCTTCCAGGATAGCGTTCATCATACAATGCCTTCAAACATTCGCGTATTTAATAAAGTAGGCTGGGCTTACGGTTTTTTAACAGACGCCTCATATATAGCAGATTTTGAAAACAATGTTGAGTTTATGCTGGCCGCAACACTATATGTAAACAGCGATGGCATTTTAAACGATAATAAATATGATTATGAAACAATTGGTCATCCATTTCTTTACCAGCTTGGTCAAACCATTTATAACTATGAATTAAAGCGCAAAAGAAAATACAAACCTGATTTAAGTAATTTTACAATTCAATATGAAAAGCGTAATCCTAATGATACAAGGCCTTCTATTAAAGATGCAGATAATTAAACAGAGATAATACCTTCGCGGTATTGAAAGTATTTATATTGAATAAATCATTGCAATGAAAAAATTATTGTTAGTAAAAATATCCCTGTTGTTGCTTACTTCATTTTGCACATTTCATACAAGTGCACAGAAACCAGTAAACTGGACAGATAAACAACTGATGAAGCCATCAGAACTGGCAAACATTATAAAAAATAAAACAAATAATGTTACCATAATCAGTATCGGGCCTTTTAACACCATACCCGATGCAATAAATATTGGCATGGTAAGCGAGAAAGAAAACATGGATAAATTTAAAACACAGTTAAGCACCTTAAAGAAAGATGCAAAGGTTGTTGTTTACTGCGGCTGTTGCCCTTATGAGCATTGCCCTAATGTGCGGCCGGCAATTGATGTTTTAAAACAAATGAAGTTTACAAATTTTTATCTCTTAAACCTGCCTGAGAATCTTAAAATAGACTGGATAAATAAAGGTTATCCCGTTACGAATTAATTCTTTTTACGAGGTAGTAATTTTTCACAATCCGTTTATTATGTTGTTTACTTTCTGCAGGTACTTCATTTAAGTCAACTGTAGCAAGCTGTGTAAAACTGTAGTTATTAAACCTGTGCATTAATTCATCCGCTTTATCAGGATAAACCAGCAATCCAAACGTAGCATTTGCAGGCATTTTAACCGAATTGCTATCTGATATATTTGGCATTGGGCTTCCATAACTCCAAATTATTTCCGGCACGAAATTGTCTCCCTCATACGTTTTTATGTTATACTTTTTTTCAATGCTATGCAGCCTTGCTGCATCAAAATAATTGCTGTTTGTGTAAAATATTTTTGATATGGGAATAAGCGTGGCTACAATACCGCACATAAAAAAAACAGAAGCATAAAAAACCTGTATAAAATGTTTTCGCTTTAATCCGTTTATTATTATAAACGAACAGGCAAAAGAAATCATAACAAGCAATATGTACCAGCCAATATAATTTTCCAACTTCGCTTTCAATACAAAAAAGCTAACGAACGGAACGGCCAATCCTATAAGCGCAATCAATCCAAAACTGAAATAAACAACAGCTTTTTCATACTTGTTTCTTACTTGCTTAAAGGAAAGTACCAGGTATTGAATATAAAAGCTCGTGTTCATTGCCAGCGGAATTAAAACAGGCATTATATAACGCACTTTTTTTTCAGGGATGAATGATAAAAGCAGTAGCGATGATATCGTCCACAAAAAAGAAAACGTATAAGCCTTTACATTATTCACGCGCTTACGCATATAGAAATACATGAGCGAAATGAAAGAAGGAATCGTCCACAATCCGCTTTGCGTAAAGAAGCTCCAGTAATAATAAAAAGGTTTTATCTCATAATTGCCCCAGTTTTGAGTTTGCTTTGACAAAGCTGTTCCGGCATAAGGATCAAAATATTTTACATACAACGGCCATGAAAGACCAACAGCCAGGCCAATTGCGAGAACAATCAAACTCAGCAATAAATTTTTACCGGCCTTTTGCCGGTAAACAATAAAATAAGCAATCAGGAAAGAAAGAAATAACCCATACAATGAAACAGGGCCTTTACTGAGAAAAGAGCAGCCTGCGAATAGACCAGCCAGTACAACATTCAAAAAAACATGCTTATGCTCATTGAGAGATTTATACAGGAAATAAATGCTTACTATCATGAATGCATGCGTATATATGTCCCACTGGTTATCTCTGCCTGAAAAAAATATATAGAAAGATGTTATAAGAATAAGAGAAGCATATAATGATTGATTGTTTTCCGGTTGAAAACGTTTTACCAGCTTATAAAAAGAATATACAAGTAGCAGGCATACCAACACAACCGGCAAACGCAATACAAACATGTTTTGCATACCGCCTATCAGCATAAAAAATGCAGTTAGCCATGTTGGCAATGGCGGCTTCTCATATCGTGGCAACCCATTCATGGTTGTAAATATCCAATGGCCATCATTTACCATTTCTCTTGCTGTTATGAGGTTTCTTGCCTCCATGATATTTGTTTGTATCAACCCAAGATGCACAAATAACATCAATACTGAAACGGCCAGCAGTACAACCATCGGGTATTTTTCAGCAAATGATTTCATGAATGTTTTTTAATAATTACAATGTTGCGGAAGTAAACGATAAAGCCCGTAAGCTGCCCGGCAAATAAAACAACATCTCTTCTAAACACGGCATACGTTAATATAAGAAAAGAACCGGCAAGGCTTATGATCCAGAAACCTAAAGGCAGGTGCGATTCCTTTCTTTTTTCTGAATAAATCCATTGATAAACAAACCTGAATGTAAACAGCAATTGCGAAACAATGCCAAGTATAAATAACCATGCAGGAATATTTTCATTATGAAAAAGATTTGCCCGGTCTTCAACCGCATTATTATAACCGTATATTAAAATGATAAGAGGAAAGACGTAAATAAACAGGCGCAAAATTTTTGCAAACTTTTCCCACTGGTGCTGCAACTGCATATTGCGTATATAAATATAATAAGTGATGGTTTGCCCCAGCATAATAGCAAAATCATCTCTTAAATATCCATATACAAACAACAGGAAGGATGCCAGCAAACTAAACTCCCAAAACAACACCGGCGTTAAAACTTTCTTTTGCTTCTCTGATAATATCCATTGCAGTAAAAGGCGGCTTGAAAATAATACTTGCGCCAAAGCACCAATGCCAATCACAATCCAGTTACTCATAACTTCTTTTCAGCAATGGTGTAATTAATGTATTTTCTTTTCATCCATAAATAAGCAAAGCAATCGCTTAGCGGGCCAATAAGCCTGTTCCATAAATGAAAGTTTGATTTGCCCGCAACCCTTGGAAAAGCACGCACAGGAATTTGCATAATCTTACCTTTTTGCAATAAGATCATCGCGGGTAAAAAACGATGCAGGCCATTGAACATAGGGATGGCTTTTGTCTTATCGGCTTTAATGATTTTTAAAGGGCAACCGGTATCATCCATGCCATCGTGTGTAAAGCTGCGCCTTATACCATTGGCAATTTTCGAAGATGCATTTTTTACAAAAGAATCTTTTCTGCCGGTGCGCACACCGGTTACCAGGTCATATTCATTGCAGTAATCTGCCAGTATATTAAAATCTTCAGGCGTGGTTTGCAGGTCGGCATCAATATAACCCACCCATTTTGTATCAGCACAATCAAAGCCTGCTTTAATGGCGGCGCTCAGGCCACAGTTTTTTTCAAATGATATATAAGTAAAAAGAGGGTTGGCATTACATATATCACGAATCATCTGCAGGCTGTTATCTTTCGACCCATCATCCACAAAGAGCACTTTGGATGGAATTTTTGCTAAAGGAAAATAAGCCTCGAAAACCTGTTGCAGTCGCAGTAAATTTTCTGCTTCGTTATATACAGGAATGATGATAGCCAATTCCGGTTGTTTCATTCGTTCAAGTTTTTTTATATGGTTTCATGTAACTGCGCTATGACATCTCTTTTATGTGATAAATTATCATGCCTGGTTTCATTCAACTTTTTATTATGACCGGCAAAATTAAAACATAACTAACTTGCGGCTTTTATTTTAAGATGAAAATACTTGTTACAGGTGCGGCCGGGTTTATAGGCTCGCACATGTCTGAGAAACTCGCCGGGATGCAGCACGAAGTAATTGGTGTTGATAATTTATCTTCTTTTTACCCGAAAGATCTTAAAATGCTCAACCTTCAATCCATGCAGGATAAAGTTGTATTTACCGAAGCTGATCTTACTAACCGGGATGATTACAAATTATTACCCGCAGACATCGATTATATTTTTCATTTTGCGGCGCAACCGGGCTTATCTGAAAAATCGGGATTTGCTGAATATCTTTCAAATAATGTAACTGCTACTTACAATCTGATAGAATTTGCGAAGCAGTTAAAGCGCCTCAAATTTTTTGTTAACATTTCCACGTCTTCTGTTTACGGTTTAGATGCCACGAAGGATGAAACGGCTGTTCCGGAACCTGTTTCTTATTATGGCATTACAAAGCTTGCAGCCGAACAATTAGTATTGGCAGAAAGCAGAAAGAAAACATTGAACGCCTGTTCACTCAGGCTTTATTCTGTTTATGGACCAAGGGAAAGGCCGGATAAGCTTTATACAAAACTCATTCGTTCTGCATTAACAAATGAACCATTTACATTGATTCAGGGTAGCCTGCAGCACAAACGCAGCTTTAGTTTTGTTGGCGATATTATTAATGGTGTTGCAGCAGTTATAGGCAAAGAAGAAGCCGTAAACAATGAAATCATAAACATCGGCAACAGTATGCAATACACAACACAGCAGGGAATTGATACAGTTGAAGCATTAACAGGCAATAAAATAAAATTTGAAATAATACCGCCACGCACCGGCGATCAAACCACTACAAAAGCTATTACAGATAAAGCAAAACGGCTGCTTAATTATAACCCTCAAATAAGTTTAAAGGAAGGTGTGCAGCAACAATTAAACTGGTTTAAGCAAAACTTTCTATAACTTTAAAGAGCGGGATCTTTTGTTTAAAGGGTTCAAAACAATCAGCATAAACATAGCACTGCCGCCAAATTCCAGCAATTCGGCGCCCTTGCTATCGAACGTTAAAAATGATAAACCAAAAACCAGCAGGCAACCGATAATTTGATAAAGCCTCGCAACAGGAAAAGCAGCCTTATCAATAAAATTTTTGAAGCCTGGTTTCTTATTATACAACCAGGGAATAACGATAAGATATATGGCAACACCAGCAACAAGTACGTCGGTAAAAATTATTTTATTAAGCTTTTCGCCGCCTATAATCAGGTTATGAATATTTTCTTCATCCTGTGAATTGTGTTCACGGAAATATTCAGAGGTTTGAAAACCAAAAATGCGCTGTCCCCAGCTTATTTCTTCT
>JAEWJV010000508.1 GCA_023386395.1 Bacteroidota bacterium | reverse complement strand
GGTTATAACCTTGCAAAACCAAAGCTTTTTAGAAATATGTATAGCCTTGGATGGAAACAGTTCCTGCCGTTCATGCTTACGATTATTATAATACTTGCAACTGATCTTTTAATTGGTGTAAGCATCGGGCTTTTATTATCCGTATATTTTATTATCCGGAATAATTTCAAGGCTGAATACAGGATTACAAAATCTGTTCGCAACGGTATAGAAACAGCACTTATAAAGCTTAACAGCAATGTTACTTTTTTGAATAAGGTAAACCTGAAGAAAGCTTTGGATAATGTGCCTGAATACAGCATGCTTACCATTGATGGAAGCGAATGCAATTTTATAGACTATGATATTTTAGAGATCATCAGCGAATTTGAAAACAAGGCAAAAGACAGGCATATAGAATTGCACACTATCGGTGTTAAAAAAGTAAATGTTACAGCTATACATTAGTAATTATGGTTATAATCATTGCTAAACTTCATTGCTCCGTTCACAATTAAAAATTGTGCAAGGCAATAAGTACCCATAACGTAAAATCCATTTACGGGAGTGGAAAGATAGAATTTATTAAATGCAATAATTGAATCAGACAGAACAAATAATGCGGCGCCAAGAACCAGGCTTGTTATAATTTTTTTTGGTACTCCTTTTTTATTTGTAACATTCAAAGCAGTAAATAACATAGCACCTAAAACAATTGAATACGTTATTACAGGAATAGCAAGACTTTGCCGTGTTATATTTGGCCAGAACAAGAAATCAAGCAGCGCCACATAACATAAAATAGCAGCTCCGCTAATTAAAATAAATACACCATTTTTTTTTGAAAACGGCTGAATGCGGCAAAACAAAATGATATAAAATATATGGGCAATAAGAAAAGCGGCAATACCCAGCATGAAATAGAGGCTGCCATCTTTCACCAGCAACACATCGCCCAAAAAAGAAAATAACAACGCAAAACAAACCTGTATGATATATTTTTTATCAACGGTTTTTATACCTGCAATAAAAAATGCAAGCAGTAAAGGCATTAATAAACCTTTGGTTACATAACGAAAGTTGTTATTATAAGATGCGGCAATAAAACTATCAGCAATAAAATCAACAATGAACAATACAAGCAAGGCGGCAGGCAGGCGCTTCATACTATTTTATTGTTCTATTTTCAACGCTATGTCCCGCATAAAAAATTTGCTGAGGGAATCTTTCATACGAAGTGTGTCTGCAATCTTTGTTTTTTGAAGAATATATAAATCGTAACGCTTGGTATTGTTATTTACAAAACTGTCGTAAAGCGCATTATTGCCAAAGCTTTTCAACTGGGCTGTTCTTGTGCGGGCGCGCAAACCGGAAGCCGTAATCTCAAAAATATAACGCACGTTCACACTATCACCGGGCAAATAACCAGCAGGCTGCTGCGCCGTTGTATCGGCAGTTTTACCGGTATCTGCAGCAGAAGCTGTATCTGTATTGGGAACCGTATTCATATCAGCCACATTTGTTTTTTTACTTAAAGCCTGGTAAGCCTGCCAGCCCAAACCTGAAAGTATAGCAATTGCAATGATCAAACTTATAATCTGCACCACCGTGCGGCTGCTTTTAGCGCTGGTTTGTGCAAGCGGCTGCGTAGTTGTCTTTACAGGTTTTGTATTTATTTCAGATACAGATGTAAATTCATAAACGCCGCTGTTATTTGCTTTTATAAAACCTATTTGCGGTAATTCATAAGGCTTGCCTATATTAATAAATTCTCTTATGCCTTTTAAATGCGATTCAAGATCGGCAGCAACAAGGCTTTTATTCTTGCCGGTTTTTTCACTGATGTATTCAACAAGTCCCGTTGATGTAGTTATCTTTTTATCAAAGATATAATCAACAGAAGCCTGCCTGGAATCAGGGCCTGCAAATGAAATAATTTTTATGTACCCGATTTTTTCGAGGGCAACTTCTCTATTTTCGTATAAATAGTCAGTTATGTACGAGTCGAATTTATTCACGTTGCAAATCTAATACAGGCAAATAAATAATTTTGCGTTTCTTATGCAGGCATTGTTACAATTTAAATACTACCTGTAAGCAGCGTTCACTCCAAATAAACTATCTATGCTTTCAGATAAAGAAAAGGCCTTTATTGAATATTGGGAAGAAAACCGGTTAAAAGAAAAATCCATCTATAAACTGGTTTCCTCGGGCTTTACAATTGGATTATGCATAGGCATTGCCATTCTTTTAGCTTTTAATTCCGGCTGGTATGAAAGGGCGAATATGGTTGCCCAGACGGAAAGCAGCCCCTGGGTGCTTGTTATTGGGATTATTGCCATCGTTGCTTTCACTGGTTTTTTTTATAAAAAATTCAGGTGGGAAATGAACGAACAGGCTTACAAGGAATTAAAAGCAAAATATGAAGCAGAGCAAAAAAAGGCTAAAGACAATACTGATGAGTGATTATAATTTAAAGACTGACTGCATTGTACCAGGTTATGAAAAATTTACTGATAATAATTCTTAGCGTATTTGTTTTTGTGGCCTGTAAAAAAAAGAATGACGCATGCATGCCTGTTTCAGCAGCTTCGGAGGTCGACCAGCTTGCTGCATTTTGTAATAAATATTCCATTAACTATACAGTTGACCCAAACGGTATTTACTACGAAATTGTTGAAGCCGGTTCAGGCGCTTCACCTAATTTAAATTCAATTATTACGGTTGCCTATACGGCCTCCACGCTCGATGGTAATGTTGTAGAAGATTATACTAACACTAATAATCCGCTTACCTCGCAACTCAGCGAATTTATAGAATGCTGGCGCATTGCATTACCCTATATACAAAGGGGCGGGCATATAAAAATGGTAGCACCATCGTCTCTCGCTTATGGCTGCACAGGTTTAACTTCTGAAAATATTCCGGCCAATTCTCCTTTGTATTACGATATAGTTT
>JAEWJV010000470.1 GCA_023386395.1 Bacteroidota bacterium | reverse complement strand
GGCAAAAGCAGAACAGCTTGAATTAACCACCAAATATAAATCTGAATTTCTTGCAAACATGTCGCATGAATTAAGAACGCCGCTTAATTCCATCCTGTTATTGGCAAGATTATTATCAGAAAATCATACCAGCAATTTAAGTAAGGACCAGATTGAATATGCAACAGTTATTCAAAACTCCGGCAATTCATTGCTCACGCTTATCAACGAAATACTTGATCTCTCTAAAATAGAATCAGGTAAGATGGAACTGGAGTACAGCGATGTGACGGTTAAAGATTTGGTGAACGAATTGAATGCATTATTCGAACCGCTTGCAAAAGACAAGGATATTATTTTTAAGATTGAGAAAGACAAATCAGTAACCGAACACATAGAAACAGACCGGCTGAAACTTGAACAAATTTTGCGCAATCTTATTTCAAATGCGCTGAAGTTTACTAAACGCGGTTCCGTAGCCATGAATATTAAAAAAATAAACGACACTGTTGTTTTCTCTATAACGGATACGGGCATTGGCATTCCGGCAGAAAAACTTGAAACAATTTTTGAAGCTTTTCAGCAGGCCGATGGCTCAACCAAACGTCAATATGGCGGCACGGGGCTGGGGCTTTCAATCAGCCGCGAACTTGCTAAACTTTTATCCGGGCAAATAACGGTAAGCAGTGAAGAAGAGAAAGGCAGTACTTTTATACTCACTATCCCGGCAAACCGGAAATCATCTTATAAACCTTCCGGAAGTAATGCAGCTACAGTTGCAGAAACGCAGCCTGAAATTGTAGATACCCACCTTACCAAAACACAAAACAGGGAATATATTTCAGATGTTATTCCCCAACCTGTTCCGGATGACAGGAACAATATTTCACCCACAGATAAAACCATCCTGATTGTGGAAGATGATACTGCATTTGCCAAATCGCTGCTCGAATATACAAGGCGGAAAAAGTATAAAGGCATTGTGGCTGTGCGCGGGGATGAGGGCATTGAACTTGCGAGAAAATATAAGCCCAATGGCATTTTGCTCGATATACAATTGCCTGTAAAAAGCGGGTGGGAAGTTATGGATGAATTAAAATCAGATCCGGAAACAAGGCCGATACCTGTGCATATCATGTCATCGCACGATGCAAAAACAAAAAGCCTGCTTTCCGGCGCCGTTGATTTTATAAACAAGCCTGTAGCTTTCGAAAAAATGAGCGCTGTTTTTCAAAAGATAGAAGATGCACTGAGCAGGCATCCTAAAAAGGTAATGATCGTGGAAGAAAACCCCAAGCATGCAAAAGCGCTGGCTTATTTTCTTGAGAGCTTTAATGTTTCCGCGGAAATAAAAAACTCAATTGGTGAAGGCATAAAAGCATTAAATGAACAAAATATAGACTGTGTTATTTTAGATATGGGCATACCGGCGCAGGGTTCTTATGATACATTGGAAGAAGTAAGGAAAACGCCGGGCATGGAGAGCCTGCCTATCATCATATTTACCGGCAAAAATTTAAGCCACGCAGAAGAAATGCGTATTAAGCAATATGCGGATTCCATTGTTGTAAAAACTGCACATTCCTATCAACGGATACTGGATGAGGTTTCGCTGTTTTTGCACCTGGTAGAAGAAGGTAAAAAAGATAAGAGATCATCCAAATACAAACGCCTGGGTGAGTTTGAAGAAGTATTAAAAGATAAAACAGTTTTAATTGCAGATGATGATGTGCGCAATATTTTCTCACTTACCAAATCGCTGGAAAATTATGGTATGAACGTAATTTCAGCCATTGACGGGAAGGATGCATTAAATCAACTTGCGAAGCATAAAAACATCGACATAGTTTTAATGGATATGATGATGCCTGAAATGGACGGGTATGAAAGCACCAAACGCATTCGTGAAAACCCGAGATACAGGAAGCTGCCTGTTATTGCCGTAACAGCAAAAGCCATGATGGGTGACAGGGAAAAATGCATTAATGCAGGCGCATCGGATTATATAACCAAGCCGGTTGATGCAGACCAGTTGATTTCTTTATTACGCGTTTGGCTGTATGATTAAATAGCCGGCAGAAAGCTTTTAAATATTTTATCATCAAACCTTTTCAAACGGCTTAATAATTGCTAAGCACATTCAAAGTTTTTACCGCATCATTTATTAAAGATTCAAGCTATGATAAAACGTATAGTATATATAATACTGATGGTTGTAACCGTAAACATTGCATTCAGCCAAAACGATGATAAAGCTAATATTCTTGCTGTTGAACGAAGCGCGGCAGATGCATTCAGCAAGCATAGCATTCCAACGCTTCTGGCCATTTTTACGGATGACGCAACGATTATCACGCCATCCGGCCAGTTAATCACCAGGCAGCAATTACAGCAACGGGCGCAACCCATCAACGGGCTTACACTATCTGATATGCAGGTAAAAATTAAAGGCAATATTGCCATTGTAACCGGCCTGCAAACAGAAACGGGGAAAGACGCTTCAGGTGGCCCTTATTCATTAAAAAGTTATTTCACCGATGTGCTTGAGAGAAAAAATGGAGCATGGTTAATAACGGCGAGCCAGGTTACGCCGGTTCAATAATCAATCTATATATTTCTTAAAGATTGTTGTTGCAATATGCCCGCCAAAACCAAATGTATTGTTCATCGCATAATACATTTCTCTTTGCTGTGCTTTATGCAGCGTAAAATCAAACATATTTTTAAAATCAGGTTCTATATCTGTTGAATTAATGGTTGGAGGAATTATATTTTCCTGAACTGCTTTAATGCAGGCAATTGCCTCAATGGCGCCTGCGGCGCCTAAAAGATGCCCCGTCATTGATTTTGTAGCGCTGATATTTAAATTATTTGCTTTGCCGAAAACTCTTTCAGCGGCTTTAAGCTCACTAAGATCACCTTGCTGCGTTGATGTAGCGTGCGCACTTAAATAATCTATGTCAGCCGGTTGAATATCCGCATCTTCCAGTGCAGCAAGCATGCCTAAATAAGCACCCTCACCGCCAGGGTGCGTTCCTGTTAAATGATAAGCATCAGCAGCCATGCCGCCGCCTGCCACTTCAGCAATAATAGTGGCACCGCGCTTTTTTGCATGTTCTAGGTCTTCCAGTATAATTGCGCCTGCACCTTCCCCCATTACAAAACCGTTTCGGTTTATGTCGAATGGCCTTGATGCCAGCTGCGGGTTATCATTGAATGTTGAAAGCGCTTTTGCAGATATAAACCCGCCCACTGCGCTTTGGGTTATAGGCGCTTCAGAAC
>JAEWJV010000437.1 GCA_023386395.1 Bacteroidota bacterium | reverse complement strand
GCGGTATAATGGTAAGGTTTTTAAAACCGCGTTGAAATTCTTCCAGTATAAATTTTGATTCGTCGGTTGAATTATCGTTCACTACAATTACTTCATGCGTAGTGCGATAATCCTGCACCAAAATGCCGGGCAGGTTATTCACCAGGTTTTCAGCTTCATTCTTTGCACAAATAATAACAGAAACAGGGTATTGCTGCGAAGCAGCTTTGTCTTTAGGGCTGTACTTAACAAGTTTATAAAAAAAATGCAGGTAATACCAAATTTGCACAAGCGCCACAATTGCCAGCAGGAACGGAAAAATATATGTGTAATTAAAGGCCATTTAAACAAAAATAGCTACCTGCCGTAATTGTAATTAAGCGTTTTGTTGATTGTGGATAAGTTGGGAAAGCCCTGTATATTGAAGATTCGGGCTTTTTGACGGTTATTGCCTTTTTGATTAAGTGTTTTAAAACGAAGCCGCTGTTGGTTTTTATCAACAGCGGCTTAACAATTAATTTTTATGATCTTATTTCTTAAGCCCCGACAGTACCTGTCTTTACTTCCCCGGCACGCCTGTAATTGGCCATAATAACTCCGGCTGGTGTTGCAACGCTTTCTGCTAATGTAAATGCTGCGGGAATGGCACCATTCACAAACAACTTCTTTCCTTCACCAAGTGTTAATGGATGAATAAAGAGCCATAGCTCATCCACCAGGTCATTTTTAAGCAACAACTGAATAAGTTCACTGCTGCCCCAAACCTGGATATCCGATCCCTCCGATTCTTTGAGTTTTTTAATATCGGTCAAATCCTTAAGGAAAACACTATTGCTCCAATCAGATTTATTTTTCGTTGTCGAGATTACATATTTTGTAACATCGTTTATTCCCGGCCATATTTCTGCATGTGTGGGCCAGTAATTCTCCCAAATATCAAATGTCTTTCTGCCCAAAAGAAGATCGGAAGGTTTCAGAAGTTTTTCCATAACCTTGCCGGATGCTTCGTCATTATACGGCGCTACCCATCCGCCATATTTGAAGCCGTTTGACGTATCTTCTTCAGGGCCGCCAGGCCCCTGCAACACGCCGTCTAAAGTAATCATGGATAAGACGATTATTTTTCTCATATCATTCTCCTTTTTTATTTTTTTATGCCTGCCTGAATTGAAAGGCAATAAGCAAATGTCAATAATTACAATTGTGTTGCTGCAGTGTAAATGCGGCAATCTTAATGGCCAAATGCGAAAGTTATTTGATAGCTTAATATTAAGCCTGATGGTTACATAAGCCCTGTTATGTATCTGTATTTAAATGTTTTCAGTGATCGCTGTTGGTGAAGATTCAACTGTTTTAAAACAAGTAATAGTATTTTTACCGCACTTAATGCAAAACCAATACTTGAAAAGAATTTTTACGCTGTTTTTTTTATCCTGCTTTTTTTATTCGTTTGCTCAAAAGAAAAATGAGGCCTACCAGTATCATATTCATCGGGCCGCATCACCCATAACTATCGATGGTATAATGAATGAGGAAGCCTGGCAGCAGGCGCAAACGGCTACCGATTTTTTTATGGTGTTACCCATGGATACCAGCAAAGCGCAGGTGCATACAGATGTGAAAATGACTTACGATGATCAGAATATTTACCTCATTGCTATATGCTATACTGCGCTTCCTGGCCCGTATATGGTAGAGTCGCTGAGGCGCGATTTCAATTTTGGCAAGAATGATAATTTTCTTTTGTTCATGGACCCTTTTGATGACCAGACAAATGGTTTTTCTTTCGGCGCCAATGCCGCGGGAGCCCAGTGGGATGGTATTATGTATGAAGGCGGTTCCGTTGACCTGAGCTGGGATAACAAATGGTATTCTGCCGTAAAAAATTATCCTGATAAATACATATTTGAAGCGGCTATTCCTTTTAAAACCATTCGGTATAAAAAAGGCATAACCAGGTGGGGCATAAACTTTAGCCGCAACGATCTTAAAACCACCGAGAAGTCGAGCTGGACGCCTGTGCCGCGGCAATTTCCCACGGCTTCACTTGCTTATACCGGCGTGTTGGTTTGGGACCAGCCGCCACCTGAAGCCGGCTTGAATGTTTCCGTTATTCCTTATGCGCTTGCCGGCTCTGAAAAAGATTTTACCACGCACAACAAAACCGATTATCGTGGCGATGTTGGTGCTGATGTAAAGATTGCCCTTACATCTTCACTCAATTTAGACCTTACCGTGCATCCGGATTTTTCGCAGGTGGAAGTGGATAAGCAGGTTACCAATCTCAGCCGTTATGAACTATTCTTTCCTGAAAGAAGGCAATTCTTTTTAGAGAATGGCGATCTGTTTGCCAACTTTGGTTATGACGATATCAGGCCTTTTTTCTCCCGCAGGATTGGCTTGGGTGTACCGATAAAATATGGCGCCAGATTAAGCGGAAAGCTAAACAAAGACTGGCGTATCGGCGCCATGTACATGCGCACCGGGAAGGTGAATGATCTTGACCTTCCGGACCAGAGTTTTTCGGTGGTGGCATTGCAGCGACGGGTATTTTCGCGTTCCAATATTCGTTTTCTTTTTATTAATAAAGAGTCTTTGAATTATCATCCCAATCCGGATTCTGTAAAATATTTATACCAGGCTTATAACAGGAACATCGGGTTTGAATATAACCTCGCTTCTTCCAATAATATGTGGACGGGCAAGGCTTTGTTTTTAAAATCATTCAGCCCCGGCAAAAATTCCAAAGATTTTGTGCATGCGGCAAGCCTTCAATACAGCAGCAAATATTGGTTGTTGTTATGGCGGCACGAATTTGTCGGCAATAATTATATGGCCGAAGCAGGTTATGTGCCCAGAAAAAATTTTATCAAGCTAAACCCGCAGGTAACACGCTATTTCTTTCCCAAATCAGGTATTGTTTTAAGCCATGGGCCCCAGTTAAATTCCATTAATTTTTTTGATGAGCATTTCCATCAAACCGACAATCAAAACACTTTGTCTTACCTGGTAACTTTCAGGAATAAGGCAACTTTTACCGCCCTTGCCAGCCATGATTATGTGCGGTTGCTGCAACCTTTCGACCCCACTAATCTTGGTAAAGATTCTTTATTGGCCGGAACAACGCACCACTGGAATACGGCAGGTTTTAATTTTGTTTCGCAGCCGCAGCAGTTATTTACCTACACTTTGTCTGCCCATGCGGGCGGTTACTATGCAGATGGGGCTTACCGCAATGTTGCAACGGAATTGGGATACCGTTTTCAGCCCTATGTAAGTATTGCTTTAACCGGAAGTTATAACAATATAAAATTGCCGCAGCCCTGGGGCAATACCACGTTTTGGCTGGTGGGCCCGCGGCTTGATATTACGTTTACCAACAAGCTTTACTTTACCACGTTTATTCAATATAATGAGCAGGTGAAAAACATAAACCTTAATACACGGTTGCAATGGCGTTATAGCCCGGCATCTGATTTTTACCTGGTATATACCGATAATTATTACCCGGCACCGTTTTCCGTAAGAAACCGCGCTTTTGTTTTAAAGTTTAATTATTGGTGGAATTTATAAGAATGGGTTTACGGCTTGTGCGTATGCTGGTTAGAGAAACATACGTAATTACCGCCGGAATGTCATTTTACACATTGCGAACCCTATCCTAAAAAATCAGGATGCCATTTTCCAATCGGAAAACCCTATCC
>JAEWJV010000433.1 GCA_023386395.1 Bacteroidota bacterium | reverse complement strand
GTACAGAGGTTACTTAACGAAGGCTGTTGATTGTATCTATTATGAAGTCAATACCGCAATTAGTAGAATTTTTTGTTGCAATAAAAGATGATTGCAGAATTAGCCCAATTCACATCAGCTTGTTTATGGCGATAATGCAACACTGGAATAATAATGATTGTAAAAGCCCCATTTGTGTTTTTAGTCATGATCTAATGAGGCTCGCAAAAATTTCCGGTGTTGCAACCTACCATAAAGCCATTCGTGAACTTGACGAGTACGGCTACATTCATTATAAACCCTCATACAACCATAACAAGGGAAGTTTTATTCACATAAAATAGAAAGTGTAACAGAATGGACTTCCTTTTAAAGGCAAAAAACATAGATCAACAGCTATCACAAGACAGCCGCTTAAACTCCTCCCATGTAAGCTTATACCTCGCTTTGCTTTTAATCTGGGAACAAAATTCTTTTGTTAATCCCTTTCGCATTACACGTGAAAGGTTGATGTCTCTTTCTAAAATAGGGTCTTTAGCGACCTATCATAGATGTATTAAGCAACTTGAAGAGTTTGGATATATTAAGTACACGCCAACCTTTAACTCATTCGTTGGAAGCTCGGTACAAATAATTTAGAAAGAATTTAATAACATCAATCAATTTAGAAAATAGTTAAACGCTAAATTTTTTTACCTTTAGTTAAAAGGAATAGTTCTTCAAAAAGGTTCGTTATTCGGTGCGTCAAATTTTGATTTCACCTCAATAATTTAATAATAAGGCACTTAGAGGCAGAGTTCGAATCCCTCCCTCACCGCTGGAAACAGTTTGTCTAACTTCAATTAATTAAAGAAAGCTCGTGAAACGCAAGTGGGACGGGCTTTTTTGTTTTTTAGCACTTCCTTAGTTTACACGGTTTTACCTCATTTTATGCTCAAGTTCCTGAGTAAATCAGAATGCGGCGAATAGCAACATATATCCATCAATTAACAAAATGGCCAGCAAAAGTTCGGCATAAACAAGAACGTTTGCTTGGCCGTATGGAAGATATGGGTTCTAATCAATAGGGAGCCAAACTTGAACCATATAAGCCATTTCGTTAGATACGTTATCTGCATCCACTGAAAAAATCAACTATATCTTTTGCCAGTAATTGCGGTTGTTCCATTGCTGCAAAATGACCGCCTGCCGGCATCTCTGTCCATCGCCGAATGTTATATCCTTTCTCAACCCATAAGCGGGGCGGCGTTGGTAATTCTTTGGGAAATTGCGCAAATGCAACCGGCAGCTTTATATAATCGCCTTCATTAAATATCATTGGTTTCATTCTATTTTCATAATAGATGTGTACAGAAGAATAAATGGTTTGGGTAACCCAATACAATGTAATATTTGCAAGTAATTCCTCTTTTGTAAATACATTTTCAACGTGGCCATTGTTATCACTCCAGCTATTAAATTTCTCAAGTATCCAGGCACATAATCCAACAGGAGAGTCATTTAAGCCGTAAGCCAATGTTAATGGTTTGGAACTATGTTGATGCGCATAGGCACCTTCTTCACTGGACCAACTATTTGCATAATCCCTGAACAATTGTACATCTGCAGGCACCCGCTCGTTTTCTTTTACAAAAGGCTGATAAGAGCCCGGGATATAATTTAAATGCAAGCCTGTTATATTTTGGGGATGCTTTAAGGCAAGCCAGGTACTGATCCCTGCACCAATATCACCACCTTGTGCACCATATTTTTTGTATCCAAGCGCAAGCATTAGTTTATTCCATAAACCTGCAATGAAATAACTGTTGCAGCCAGGTACAGTTATTTTTTCCGAGAATCCAAAACCAATAACCGAAGGAATTACAAGATCGAAAGCAAAATCGTTATTATCTGCAAGCAATGGAATAAGTTTCATCATCTCAAGAAATGAACCCGGCCATCCATGTGTAATGATTAAGGGCATTGCATTTTTCTGTTTTGCTTTTATGTGCAGGAAATGAATTTTATGCCCGTCAATGGTTGCCATAAAATTGGGAAATGCATTTATTTCCGCTTCTACTTTTCTCCAGTTAAATGTATGAAGCCAGTAACTGGATAATGATTTAAGATAAGCAAGATTAGTTCCATACTGCCATCCTGTATTTTCTATTTCATTGGGCCAGCGGCTATGTTCCAATCGCATTTTTAAATCATCTAAAATGTGTTGGGGAATATTTATAGAGAATGGTTTTATCATCTTGTCTCAATATTTGAACGCTCATTTACATGCAAGTAAAACATCTCTCTGAATTTCTGCCAATAGGAATTTCATTATCACCAATAAAAATTTTGTCACTTTTTAAAGCATCCATTTTGTCTAAAGAAATGATGTATGACTTGTGCACCTGCATAAACTTCCCCTCCGGCAGCTTTTCTAAAAAAGATTTAATGGTTGAATGTGTTACCAATTTTTTTCCGCAGTAACAATATTCAGATAATTTTCCATGCCTTCTATATAGAGTATATCATCGAAGTAAATTTTCTGCAAAATACCATTCAATTTAATAAGAGTGAATACCGCCTGCATTGCCTTCATTGTTTTAAAATAGTCATGCGCTTTTTGAATGCTTTAAAAAAACGTTCATATGTAATTGGCTTTAACAGGTAATCCAATATGTCAAGCTCATAGCTTTTTACAGCATATTGTTCATACGCGGTTGTGAAAATGACTTTTGACGTGATCTTCGTTTTACTGATAAAAATCGATGCCGCTGCCATACGGCATTTCAATATCAAGAAATAACAAATCGGGTTACTGTTTGTCGATCAATACCCTTAACTCCATTACGTTTTCACAGGGGTCTGCCAATTGCAGATATGGAACCTTACTGATATAATTTTCCAACCTCCTTCAAAAGGCTCATCATCTGTTACTGCGCAACTGACCGTGTCCTTCATTTAAACAGTTATAGCAGGAACGAAAAAGCTTCAACCTTTATTTAAATCTTCTTTTCAATTTTATCATCTTGTATTTTAATTATCATACAGCAAATACGGTAACTAATGTTAATGCACCAAGTAACAACACTTTAATCCCTATCTGTATGTAACACTTCAATCTACATCAGACTATTTAAAAGCCAAAGGCAGCCTAATTTTTTTTCAACAGGAATTTTCTTTACTTGCAATTAGTATGGCTTTTGTTTCTATTTTTGAAGATGTTTACGTATTCAAAACCTAAGTTTTTACCAGTTGAAGAAAAATTACACTTCCGAAGACGTTGCCAAATTAGCAGGTGTTTCTCAATCTACTGTTTCAAGAGTATTCGCAGGATCAGCCCAGGTTTCTGAAAAGAAGAAAAAGAAGATTCTTGAAGCAGCCACCAAGCTCCAGTATAGACCTAATGCTCATGCAAGAAGCCTGATTACACGTAAATCATCAATGATTGGCATAATCGTCCGTAATATTCAAAATCCATTTTATTCTGCCGTTCTTGAGATTTTCCACAGACGTTTATCGGCATTAGGATATCATCTTATATTTATTAATTCTGAAAGCGAAGAAATAGACGATAAAGAAATAGCTCAGTTACTTGAGTATAGTATACAGGCCGTAATAATTACAGACGCTTTGATTTCTTCTTCTGCATCTGAAAAACTAAAGCAATACGGAATTACAGTTTTCTTATTTAATCGTTACACAAAGCATACTAACAATACTGCTGTTTATTGTGATAATTATCTTGCCGCAAGACAGATAGCAACTTATCTGGTTGAATTAGGGCATACATCATTTGCGTTTATCTCCGGCCCTCCGGACACCTCCACAACAGTTGACAGGCTAAAGGGGTTTAAGGAAGTGTTAGATGAAAAAAAAATTGCAAAATTTATTGTTGAACCAGGTTATTATACTTATGAAAGTGGTTTTAAGTTGGCACAGGAGCTTATGGTTACACACAAAGAAATTGACTGTATATTTTGCGGAAGTGACATTATTGCATTGGGAGTAATGGATGCAATCAGGGTAATGGGTTTTAAAATTCCGGAACACGTATCAATAATTGGGTTTGACAATATAGATATGAGTGAATGGTCGGCTTATTCACTTACAACGTGGGAACAGCCGGTAGAAGAGATGATTGATTGGGTGGTTAGAAAAATAATAAAAGAGGGGAAAGAGGAAGATCGTAAACCTGAAACCATAATGATGAAAGGCCATTTAATTATCAGAAATTCAGTTAAGTCAAGAATATAACTTGCTTTATTTTTTATTATTCCTTAAAATAGTTGAATTTAAATATAACGTTCCGCTAGCCGTTTCCATAACTATAACTTTTTGAAGGGTTCTTAAAAAAAATTTTTTGAATACGAATTCAAAACTCTATTTTGCATTTGTAAATTCATTATTTTGCTTTTTTTTTAATAAAAAATGACTACGTATGCAAAAATTAGCCAAATCACTGCTTGCATTCTTCATGCTTTCTTTCATGTTGCTTTTATTAAACACTGTAAAAGCCGCCGGCAGCAATTACAGCATTTCAAATTTTTTTCCTGTTACAGGTATTGTAACCAATGAACATAATGAACCATTAGCGGGTGCCACAGTTAGCATTAAAAACAGCAATACTTCTGTTACTACAAATGCCGATGGAAAATTTTCTATTGACGTTGCGGGTAATAATGATTCCTTAATCATAACGTATGTTGGTTACATTACGCAAACCATAAATGCTATTGAAAACAATATCACCGTTGTTTTAATGCCTGATGAAAATCAAAAGTTAAGCGATGTGATAGTGGTAGGATTTGGTACACAGAAGAAAATAAATCTTACCGGCGCCGTAGCCCAGATAAACGGCAAAGAACTGCAGAACAGGCCTGTATCCAATATAGGCCAGGCACTGCAGGGAAAAGTTGCTAACCTTAATGTAACAACCACCGGGGATCCGGGCGGGCCGGGCACGAATGCCTCATTTAATATAAGGGGAAATACTTCGTTATCTGGTGGTGGGCCATTATATGTTGTTGATGGCATTCCGGTTAGTAATATAAATGACATAAACACACAGGATATTGAAAACATTTCAGTCTTAAAAGATGCAGCATCTTCTGCCATATATGGAGCGCGGGCACCATACGGCGTTATTCTGGTTACAACCAAGCGTGGGAAAAAAGGTGAAAAGGCACTGGTGTCAATTAATTCAGTTGTCGCGCTTAGTACATATACGGTGTTACCTAAAATGGCCAATTCATTGGAATTTGCCAAAGCGTATAACG
>JAEWJV010000428.1 GCA_023386395.1 Bacteroidota bacterium | reverse complement strand
GTACGCAACTGAAGTTCTGCATTCCACATTTCCGTTAATACAGCTTTCAATTGTTTTTTTGTTCCGGCGTCAAAGAAAGTAGCATCTTCTGCAATATCATGTTTATGGGCAAACTGGTCAATAATGGCTTCTGCATTGCCAAAGCTGGTATTGTTATCTGTTGATTCATTATGCCCGCCATGTTCGTCGTGCCCTTCATCATGCTCACCAATATTTGCTTCAAATTCCTCACCAAGGAATTTTCCATAACGTAGCCGCAGCAACTTTTGATCAATGCCCAGATCATTGCTTTTGCTGTTGAACGCATCCGGCGTGAGTGCGGGTTTATCTTTCAGCAATTGTTCCGTTTCAATTATAATCTGCCGCTGGCTTCTGAAATATTCAGGTTTAAGATTAATGCCGTTAATCATGCCATCAAAACTCATAAGTTCAGCCGTGTCTGCAATAGAAATAATATAAGTATCAGTTTGCGTTTGCTGATTATTATTATCAACAGCCTGAATGTATAAATACAATTCATCGCCGGGTTTTATGCCAAGCGACGGTAAGTCTATCGTTTTCTTTAATGAGTAGCTTTTGTTATGGGCCGAAAAGCTGTTCGCAAATTTTATGGCATGTTCACTGAACTTCACCGCCTCACCGCTGCCGCTTGCTGCGGTTGCTATGATGGACACATCATTGATACCATAATCATCTGTTGCCATCACCTCAACTGTTGTGCGCTGAGGTTCGCCAAAATCAATAACAACATCAGGCTTCGGCGATTGAACAATAAGTACCGGCGCCTGGTCTTTTATCATTTCCAGCTTATAGAGATCAGATAAACTGCTGTCTAGTTCTACCTGGTAAAACCCTTGCTGCCGGATTGTTTTTTCACCGGTCCAAACTGTATGTCCGGTATTAACGGAACGCAATTGCAAGGTTGTTGTATCGCTGAACCGTAAACTGATATACTGCACCGGTTTATTTGTTTGCAAATGCCATGAAATTGTTGAGTTTTCTGCTGCTGATATATTAAAATCGTGTTGCGTTTGCAATTTTATATTGGTGTAGGCTGGCGGTTTTATTTTTATTGTGAAAGATGCGACAGCAGGTAAAACCTGTTGCGGTGGTATTGAAACAGTTGCATGCAAATTATTTTCCTGTAACTGAAGGGATGAAGGTTTAAGCCATAAATAAATAAGGATTGAAATAATAAGCGATAACAATAAAATTATCGTTGCTGTTTTTAATTTCCTGTTTACAGGATGTGTTGTTACTGCATATTCTATATTACTTTTCAACTTGTTTACCTGCATTTGTTCAAGCAGGTTAAGCGAGGCGGCAGGTTTTAATAAAAGCCCGCTGCTTTCTTCGAGCTGCGGAATATGCCTGTTTAAATAAATGATAACATCACGCTGTTTTATGCGCCATGAACGCAGCACAGCCATCATCAACATAAATACAGCAAACCATGCCGGTATTATCCAAACAAATGAATACTGAAAGAGCTGGTGCAAACAAGTAACAAATATTACAGCAAGGGCAAGTGCCATTAATGCAAGTGCTAAAAGACTAAGCGCTTTCCATTTTTTTTGCATGGATGATATGATGGCTTCTTCCCTCATACAGCAGCACTTGTTTTTGTCCTGAATGAAATAATTCTTTCTGCGCAAAAAAGCAGGAATATGATCAACCAAAAAACAGTTGATACATCTTTTTTAGCTGAAATAATTTTTTTATTTGCATCAGCATGGAATGCAGCCTGTATCTGCTTTTCATCCATTACTCTTTCATCAGCATACAATTTATTTATACCAGCTATTTCATCTTCAAAAATCAAATGCAACAACATGGAGGGAAAGGCATCGCTCCAAACAAGATCATTCCACTGAGGATTGAAATGCGAATAAAAATTATATACATCAATATTATTATTCGTTTCATTCGTTAATAAAGGATTGCCAAAGCCATCTTTCCATATTTGACTGCCTGGTTTACTTTTTAAAGAGTCAGCTATAATTATTTTATTAATGGCAATTGGCTTTGCCATTGTAGAATTAGCACTGATAACCGAAGATTCATCAACCTCTTTTCCTTTAACATACCTGAAAATTTTTTCAGCAGTTATATTATTGGGAATTGCGTCGTCGCTCAGCCAGAACAGCCAGTTTGTTTTTTGGGGAAGATTGACGGTGCTATTGAATATTATAATTTCTATATTTTGTTTTGTGAATCCTTTTATCGCATCAAGCGCAGCCTTAATATAGTTTGCGTCCTGCTTATATTCGCCCGGGTAAATACTAATGTGCAGCGCCGCTGTATCGACAACAACGAGCGGCTGGTGGTTATATGCAATTAACGATTGCCCATTGTTTGATGATATTAAATATTCGCCACCTTCTATTTTACCCGGTGGCACATCCTCATAGCTAAATACATTACCAGAAGCGCTACTGTTATTCAGCATTACATGAATATCCCCGTCATTTCCCAGCCACGCTTTTACTAATTGTTTTGTTGCAGCATCTGCGGCATAGGCAAACCATTTTACATTAATATTTACCTGCGGCCTTTCACCTTTAAAATCTTTCAACCTGTTTGAAGTAAACACATAAACAGGAAAGGATGCAGGCAGTTTATTGTCCGCTTCTTTTATCAGCTTCCAATAGGATATTTCACGGGCAGTTGTATCTTTTGAATTAAGAGCATTTTTTAAGCTTGTTCGTTCAAAGCTTTCATCAAACTGATGCAATTCAAATCCTTTGTTTAACAACGAATCAATAGTAGTTTTAAAATGATTATAAACATCGCCGGCATTTTGTTTATCTATTAAAATCCATCCACGGCTGTTATTAAAACTTTGCTGTTTCACAGGCTTAGCCAGTAACACCGCAAGCAGGATGATCAATAAGCAACGAAGCGCTAAAAGCAGCCACTCGTTAATGCGAAGTGTTCTTGTATATTTCTTTTTACTTTTTTCAAGAAGCGCAATACTGCCAACAGGAAAAGCCCTGCCTTCTTTGATATTCCAGAAGTGAATAGCAATGGGGATAATGATTCCGCTGATTGCATAAAGCCATATCGGTTGTAAAAAACTCAACAATAGTTAAACAAAATTTTTTTGCCTTTGCGTTAAAAAATCCCGCAACGATTTATCCAATGGTTCAGCCATGCTTACGAGCCTGTAATAAATATGTTTATCCAGCAGGTTCATGCGCACGCCGGATAAATATTGCTGCAGCCTTTCTTCATACAACTTTCTTGTTTCTCTTGTATTTATACTGATCTTTTCACCCGTTTCCAAATCCTGCACAGCCGTATAATTACCGTATTCCAATGCAAGTTCATTCTCACCCATCAGGTGAAACACAATTATATCATGCTTCAGCGAAGACAAGACGTCCAGTAATTTTGTTATCTCCTTATCCTGCTCATACATATCTGTCATAAAAACAAGTAATTCCCTTTTATGTCCGCCTGTAAATATGTGTTTATAATGAATGAGTTCCGTAAATTTTCCTGCAGGCTGTATGTTTTGCAACTGGTAAAAAAACCTGGTAAGATGCTGCGCATCTTTTCTTGATGCCAATGAAAATAACCCGCCTTCTTTAAACACATACAAGCCAATGGCATCGCCTTGTGATTGTGCGAGATATGCCAATGCAGCTGCCATATATTTTGCATAATCAATTTTGCTGATGCCGCTATCTTCATGCAGCATAGAACGGCTCGCATCAATTAAAAAACGAACTGAAATGCTTGTCTCGATTTCCGATTCGCGTATATAATAACGGTCGCTGCGGGCATACATTTTCCAGTCGAGCCACCGTAAATCATCGCCGGGCTGATAGCTTCTGTATTGACTGAACTCAAGCCCTGCACCTTTTACATTACTTTTATTAATACCACTCATAAAACCATCCACTGTTTTTTTCGCAGCGAGTGAAAGATCTTTGATGGCCATTAATGTTTTGGGGTGTAAAAGATTGTTCATAGTCTTTCTGTTCTTTTTCAATCATCCCAACGCCGTTTTGCTGCGTGCTATTTCTTTCAACAATATTTCCGTTACATTATCTGAATTTATCTGTTCTGCTTCAGCTTTAAAGTTCATCAGTATGCGATGGCGCAAAACGGGTGCTGCCATTGCCTGGATATCTTCCATAACAACCGCATACCGGCCTTTTAATAAAGCGCGTGATTTAGCCGTTAATATCAACGCCTGCCCTGCACGCGGGCCGGCGCCCCACCGCACCCATTCTCTCACATAATTTACGGTTGTATCATCAGGGCGTGTTGCCCTTATCAGCGTTGCAACATATTGCACCAGGTCTTCGCTTATATGCACATCGCGCACAAGTGTTTGCAATTGTTGTATTTCATCTGCGCTTAATACAGCCTGCACATTGCTTACACGATTGCTGGTTGTATTGCTTAAAATATCAGTTTCTTCTTTTGCAGAAGGATAACCTATTTTGATGTACAACAAAAACCTGTCGAGCTGTGCTTCCGGCAAAGGATAAGTGCCCGCCTGCTCAATGGGGTTTTGCGTAGCAAGAATAAAGAAAGGTTTATCTAATTTATAGGTTTGGCCACCATAAGTTATTTCAAATTCCTGCATAGCTTCCAGCAGGGCGGATTGCGTTTTAGGCGGTGTACGGTTTATTTCATCCGCCAGCACAATATTAGCAAACAACGGGCCTTTATTGAATTTAAAAAAACGCTTGCCGGTGGTATGGTCTTCTTCCAAGATTTCTGTACCAAGAATATCAGTTGGCATTAAATCCGGGGTGAATTGTATTCTTCTGAATGATAAATGCAGCGCCTGTGCAATAGTACGCACCATTAATGTTTTGGCAAGGCCGGGCACGCCTTCCAAAAGGCAATGGCCGCCTGCAAAAAGTGCAACTAATATTTCATCAATTACATTCTCCTGGCCCACAATTACTTTTTGAATTTCCTGCTTCAGCCGCGCAGTTTTGGCCGTTAATTCCCGCACGGTATTTTCTGTTATTTCCTGCATGTTTATTTTGAATAGGTTTCAATTTATTGCATAATAAAAATAAAATGAACATAAACATTGCATATCGCAAAAAATTACATGACTGGTTTTATAGATGATTGCTCATTCCAAACTTTTTTTGATCCTTGATCCCATAAAACCAGGGCCCAGACAACCAAATAAATAAAAAAATATGCAAGCATATTTTTTGTTTGTATAATTGGCAATGCATAACGCTACATTCACTTTTGTAAGACTCCGTTATCGTTCAGGCGACTGGGATACAGACCAGCGTATGCCCGCCAATATACTCAACTCTTTACTCGAATACACAACTATTCCCATTAACATGACGGAAAAGGTAATTGACCTTTCAAGCGATGAAATCTTTCAATATCCCTTTTGTTATATAAGCGGGCATAAACTGGTGCAGTTTGATAAAAAAGAAGCTGCCAATTTTAAGCAATATGTTGAAAACGGCGGTTTTGTTTTTGCCGATGACTGCAACCATGATATTGACGGATTGTTTGCAAAATCGTTTGAAGCACAGGCAGCAAGCCTTTTTGGAAAGGATGCATTGAAAAAAATTCCTCATACACATGAAATCTATCATTCTTTTTTTTCGTTTGAAAAAGGCCCGCCCTCTACTTCTTTCGAACTGAATGGATGGGGCGATGACCTCGTACATGATTACCTGAAAGCCATTGAAATAAACGGCCGCATTGGTTTATTATACAGTAATAAAGATTATGGCTGCGAGTGGGATTACGATTATCGCAACAAGCGTTTTCTATCTGAAGACAATACAAAATTTGGCGTGAACATTATTATGTATGCAATGAATGCTGCATAGTAATATTGTTCACTACGGCTGACGACCTTAAGTGTTCATATAACTTAACCACTTTCCGGGCAGGTAAATCATTATTCATCATCAGTATTAATCGCAAACCGCTCCCAAAAATATGGAACGATATATGTTATTCTTTCGATTAATTCAACAGAAACATGAAGCAAAAAAAACATTTAATCGCAGCAGGTGCTGCACTGGCAACGGCCGGCATTGCTTACTTAATATTAAGGACTAAAAAAACAATCCCTATCGGCATTAATGCTATAACAGGTTTTAATAAAGAAAAATACATGGGCAGGTGGTATGAGATTGCAAGGCTTGATTTTTATTGGGAAAGAGGCCTGGAGAATGTTACAGCAGACTATTCTTTAAACAGGAATGGCACTGTAAAAGTTATAAACAGTGGTTATGATGTTAAAAATAATAAAAGCAAAACCGCAACAGGTAAAGCCAAGTTTGTTAGTGATGAAGCCACAGGCCAGCTAAAAGTATCATTCTTTGGGCCTTTCTATTCCGGTTATAATATTATTGCCATCGATAAGGAATATAAATATGCGCTGGTGGCAGGGCATAACTTAAATTATTTATGGCTGCTTTCAAGGGAAAAAACAATGCCTGAAAATATTACCAGCGAATATTTGTTCATTGCACAAACTGCCGGCTTCCCGATCGACGACCTGGTATGGACAAGACAAAGCTGACTATTTACGGCAATTGAGAAAACGACCCACTATGCACAGCTCATAACCCGGAAATAACATTTCATCATAAATTTATTTTCTAATTGAATAGTATTTATTTCTTTTACCCTTTAATCAAAAACATCTAAAAACCATTAAAACAACCAAAATGAAAAAACTGTTAGCACTTGCAGCCATTGCATTGTTTGCTTTTTCAGGTAACCTTAAGGCGCAAAAAATTAAAGTATTGGAAGGAAGCATTGATGCCGTTAAAGCAGAATCAAGCATCAACTTAGAATATACTTACGATAACATGAGCGTAGGCAAATTTGATAAAGAAGAAGATTATATAGCCAAGAAAAAAGAAGACTACAATAACAAAGAAGCCGGCAGGGGTGATACCTGGGCTAAAGCCTGGGTGGATGACAGGGAAAGCCGTTTTGAACCAAAATTTGAAGAGCTTTTTACTGAGTACAGTGATAAATCAAACAGCAAGAAAGCTAAATACACTTTAATCTTTAAAACCATTTTTACCGAGCCGGGATATAACGTTGGTGTAATGCGTAAAAACGCCCAGATAAATGCCATTGCATTAATTGTGGAAACAGCAAACCCCGCCAATGTAGTTGCAAAAATTTCTGTTGATAAAGCTTTGGGTAGAACTTTTGGCGGTTATGATTTTGATACCGGCGGAAGGATTGCAGAAGCCTATGCTGATGCAGGCAAAGCCTTGGGTAAGTATTTAAAACAATAAAACATTCATATATATAAAAATTACAAAGCCACTTATGAAAGTGGCTTTGTAATTTAAACAGGTTCTGCTTCATTCGTGCAGGTTTATTTTCGATTGTCTCGTGGAACGCCATAGCCTGCATTCCTTTGCATGAAAAATATATTTTACAGGGGCGTTTCATCGCAGCAATGCTTTCATTCACCTATTTTTTTATACAATTAACCGACTGGTTGTTTTCCTTTTTTATAGCAATAAATAGCTTGCAGCCATAAAATTTATAACTATGAATTCACTAATTTTCGTTCGTATATTATGGTGCTGCATAGCTTTTGGCTGGCTACTGGTTTCACTTGGCGCAAAAAGATAATATTAGTACATATTTAAGTGGCTGGTTAAACTGCATACAGCATTACCTATTAC